>USQP01000011.1 GCA_900556945.1 uncultured Clostridium sp. | reverse complement strand
TCGGCAGCGTCAGATGTGTATAAGAGACAGGAACAATATTGACAAAGTATAGATTCTAATCCAACTTGTAAATCTATGATGCCATTTTTATAATTATAATCCAAATCTCTTAAACTCTGTAAAATATCCCTCAACTCTTTCTCTTGAAAATACTTTGCCTGCATTTTATATTTATTCACCAAAAAAGTTTGATTTGGTTTTAAGTTTAAACTACCAATGATATCTTTATGATATTTTAATGCTAACTTTGTAAAATACAATTTCTTAAAGTGATTATAAAGTGTGATTAAAATCTTTTGGATTGGTTCTTTCGCATAAATTAAATTTTCAAGAACCTCTAATGCTTTAGCTATTTCTTTTTTGCCTAAATTGTCTGTTAAATCAAATATAATACTTTCTAACTTTTTTATGGTTAATTTATCAATATCCTCTTTTTGAATTTTGCCATTTTCCCCTGCATATTCAATTAATTTTCTAATTTCATTAATTAAATCTTGCATATTCGTGCCACAGCATTCTATAAAGTATCTTAAAGTATTATCATCTATTTGTACCTTATAACCATTACAGATGGCTTTTATTCTTTTTTCTATTTGCATCGGCTTTTGAAACTCAAATTTGCAAACAATACCTAGTTTATCCATTACTTTATATACTTCCTGTTTTGTTTCTACTTCTTCCTCTACAAATACAAGTATAATGCTTTGATTTATAATTTCGATATTTTCTTCTAGATATTCAATTATTTTTTCTTTTAATTTAGTAAGTTCTGCATTTTTTCTTTTGCCTTCTTTCTTAAATAACCCCGTATTTCGTGCTACAATTAGCTTTTTTTCACATCCAAATGCTGGTGTCTCTATATCTGCTATTAATTCGCTTACATTCGTCTCATCAATTGAAATAAAGTTTATTCCTTTTATACACTCACCAAATAGAGCTTTTATTTTTTTTAAAGATGTCTCTAATAAAAAAAGTTCTTCCCCGTATAAAAGATATAAACTATTTAATTTATTATTTTTTAATTCTTTTTCCAAATTTTCAATGGATATCATTTGACTTCTCCTAGTTTATTTTTTTATTTTATCTTATCATTCTCTTGTCCTTTTTTCAAGTTATTTTTCTTAATAAAAAGGAAAATGCCATTCAAAAAGAATGGCAAAATCCTGCTACTTTATTGGAAACAAAAAGCTAAGTAACCTGTATATTCTATTTCCTCTTTTTGAAAGGAAATTTCATATACAACCACTGTCGATTTTTCGACTGAAGAAACATCTGGCATATTTATTGCAAAAGTCGCAACATTACCAATATACGATACCTCTTCTTTCGTATATGTTAAGTCCTCATTTTTTTCTATGAGAACTCCCTTCGTAATGCCATGAATCTTCTCGTTGTTTTTACCAACAAATGAAAAGGAGATTTTTCTTTTTTCTGCCTCTTCATTAAGAGTAATTTTCAGAGGATTTTCAATAGCCTCTGTAGCTTGTGAAAATAAGCCAACTGTGCATGGGATTTTGGGATTTCCCTCTAAGGAAATTCCTTCCAGACTCTCTATCTGGATAATCCCATAGGTTTTTTCAACCGTTGTTTCTTCAACTGTTGTCTCTTCAATTGTTGTTTCTTCAACCGTTGTTTTTTCAATTTTTGTCCCTTCTGTAGCTGTTGCTGTCGTTTGTACTTTTATGCGTCCACTCGTGCATCCACATGCAGTCATCATGGATACACCAATTACGCACACAAAAAAGCAACAAATTTTTAAGCAAATTTTCCGTCTCTTCCTATTCATGATAAGAGACACCTCCTTAAAGTTTCGTACTTATATTTTACCACATTTTATGTAAAATTTCAATCCTATCGATTTATAAAAAACGGATTCAAGAATTTCTATGCAGTAATAACTGCTTAGAGATTTTAATAATCCTCATAATTATCTTCTACAGAAAGCTATCATACCATGATAACTTTCCTAGAATATAAAAAAGAAGAAGGAGATCCGTCTATACTAAAAAACTCTCTTCTTCTTTACCAATTTATTTTTTTAATATAATTCGAAATACCTCTGCTACACTCCATGCTTGCGCAAAAGTTCCTTTTGGTAAATATGGTCTCCTTGAATCATATAATTCTGAAATACTACCAATGCATCCACTTTTGTAAATTTCTTTTTTAAAAGTTTTATTTGTCTTTTCCACAAATTTTTCTATTTTTTCTTCTAGTTCTTTTTTCTCTTCTTTCTTCTTTTTCCCCTTTAAAATATTTTTTAATGAATTATAATATAATCCTAACAGCCATGGCCAAGTAATTCCTTGGTGATAACTATTATCTCTTTTTTTACTATCTCCTTCATAAACCTCAACATAATTTTCTTCCCCTTTGGCTAGAGTTTTTAGACCATATGCATTTAATAATTTCTTTTCTACTGTCGCTATTATGTTTTTTGCTTCTTCTGAATTTGGTTCTATGATAGGATAAGTTAAACTTAAAGCAAATAATTGATTTGGTCTAATTTTACTATCCCCTAAAACATCATAGAGGCATTTGGTTTTTGCATTATAAAATTTGTTATTAAATGCACTTCTACAATCTTCAGCTATCTTTTTATATTTTTTTACTTTTAATGTATGCCCGAATTTCTTACTGAAAGCAACCATTATCATATTAGCATTATACCACAAGCTGTTCACTTCTACTGCTTTTCCTGATCTAGGGGTTACTGCAATCCCACCATATTTTGCATCCATCCACGTATTTTGTGTTTCTTCCGTTCCTGAGACAATTAATCCATCATCATCTAGATATATATTATTGTTATCAACATCAATTCCTTTACTATAATTTTCTATAATATCTTCTAATTTTTCATAAAATTCCTCTTTTATGAACTTATCGTCCCCTGTATAGTCTATGTATTTTTGAATCGCTTCAAACAAGAGTAAAGATGCATCTACACTATTATATAAAGGTCTATTATCATATCCAGAATAACCATTAGGAACTAATCCAAATTTTACATCTCTTATCATCGTTTTTAACACTTCTTTTGCTATATCAAATCGCTTTGTTACTAGCAACACTCCTTCAAAAGCAATTAAAGTATCTCTTCCCCAATCTAAGAACCATGGATAACCTGCAATAATTGTATGTAATCTAAAATTAGGACGATATACTACAAAATTATCAGTCGCCATGAAATATGTTTTTATTAATTCATCTTTTTCTTTCTCTGCTTTTGTTTTCTTTTCCTTTGTATAGTCAATTAGTAATGATTGATTAAATAAGTTTTCTAAACGAGTAATTTCACCATTAATTAAATCTTTTACATCAATTTGCTCTATATTCTCCTCTAACGAACATACAAAAGAGATTTCTTTTTCTTCTTTTGGTTTAATTTCTACTTCATATCTCCCTGGCACTGCATGATTTTCTTCTGGATAAAATCCTCTTTTTTCTTCTTCTATATAAAACATATTTTTAAAACTATCGTTTTCATGTTTTATATAAATTCCTTTCGATAGATTCATATAAATCGGTGTTTGGGAATTTCCGTCGATTATAATTTTCACTTTATTTTTATTAATATCTTGCTTTAATTCAAAATTATGATTATCATTCATCGTATGAAAATCTCTAAAATTGATAATAGGAGCTAAAGTTAATTTGGTTTTACTTTTTCCATTTTTTACCTTATAGTATACCCCAACTGTATTTTTTCCATATTCCATACAGATTATTTTTGTAATTTCCGTGGTTCCTATTTTATATTTAAAAATAGGAACATATTCTTTTCTAAATTCTTCCTGATATTGATATCCTTTCGAAATATACTGTTTCCCTATATTGGTATATAAGTCATATTTTTTTTCATCTATTTCTATACTTTCATCTAGCTTTGAAAGTACTAAAAATCTTCTAGCTGGAGGTGTTAGAGGAGCGACTAATAAGCCATGATATTTTCTCGTATTTGCTCCTATTATGGTAGAAGAGCTGTATCCCCCTATTCCATTTGTAACAATCCATTCTTTCGTTAATCCATTTTCTAAATTAAAATCTTCTTTTGTAAATCTCATTCTCTTCCTCCCATTATTTTTCTTTTAATTTACTACCTTCCAACTTTTTTAACATTTCATTCCTTAGTTCTTGTGAAGTTTTCTTTTTTCCTTTTGTATTTTTATTTCTTGTATGACTCTGTGTACTTTTTTTTGTCGTTTTTTTACTTTTTCTTGACGCTTCTTTTTCATTTTTCCTTCTTGCTTTTTCATCCGCTTCTCTAATCGATGCAATCCTATCTTGATATTTATTACTAAATTTACTCTTTCCTCTTCTTTTATGATCCGTTTTATTCTTTGCACGAATACCTTTTTTATCTTGTTTCTTCATATTTTTCTTTATTTTGTTAATTCTTTTTTCTTCTCTTAATTTTGTATTTAGCATTAAATATTGCGGATCATTTTGCTTATCTTGATATTTTAAATCATCACAAATCAATTCAATAATTGAAGATGCTACTAAGCTTGGATCGTGTCTAATATGTCCTTCTCTAATCATAGATAAATTTCTTTGTAAGAATTTAATTCCTTTTACTTTTTCAATATCTTGTTCTACTAAATCCTGCCCTTCTAAATTATATTGTTTAATAAATTCTGGAATAATTTCTCCCGTATCATAAATACAATAATCTACTACACCAGCTCCACAATGATCAATAATAGCATTTAAGTGGTCCGAAACACTATATTCATCTGTTTGTCCTGGTTCTGTCATAATATTACTAATATATACTTTTATCGCACTACTTTCTTTAATTGCCTTTGTTACTCCATTTACTAAAAGATTTGGTATCACATTAGTATATAAACTTCCAGGTCCAATTATAATACAATCCGCACTTTTTATTGCATCCACTACTCCAGGAGCTGGTCTACAATTTGTTGGACTAATTAGAATTCTATTTATTTTTGTTAATTTTTCTGAAACCACTTCTGGAATTCTAGATTTTTCTTCTACTACATACCCATTTGCAAGCTCTGCAACAATTTTCATTTCATCCAAAGTTACAGGAATTACTCTTCCTACCATATTTAAGACTTCATTACTTTTTATAATAGAATCTTCAAAATTCCCATTAATCTCTTTCATTGCTGAAAAATAGATATCTGAAAAATTAAGCCCTTTTAATTTTCCATTTGTAAACTCATGATTAAACAATCTATTAATTTGTCCTTCTTTTGCCGCTAATGAAACAATACTATCTTTAACATCACCCAAAGGCAACATTTGCAATTCTCTTCTAGAAGTTGTCGCTGCTTCTCCATAATCAGATATGGTTACAATTGCTGTTAAATTACTGGTATAATTTTTTAAACCTGTCAAAACCGTATCTAAGCCTGTTCCTCCACCAATCACTACAATATTAGGTCCTTTGTCATACACTGTTTTATTAAAAATTAGAGATTTTACATTTACATTATTTTTATGTTCCATTCTTTCGTCTGTTGACTCAATTAGTACTTCTAAAGTTCTCTTATTTAGAAAAACTAACCCTAAAATAATAGAAACAAATCCTATTACAAATATAAGAATAACCTCTCCTACTTCTTGAAAAGAAATCTCTTTCATTACTAATATTTTAGCTAATCCATAGCAGGCAAACAAAATTCCTATTAAAATTAAAACGATCCATCTTTTCATCTTATTACTTGACTTAAACCATTGCATTAATCCACTCATTTTTTACTCCTTGTCCAATTGGGGACGTTTCCTTTCGGACATTTCCCGATTCTAAGACACCTCTATTTTTCTTCCCCAATAACTTCAATTTCCAATTCTATTTTTTTATTAAACTTTTTATAAACTTCATCTTTTACGTATTTTATCAATTTCAAAATATCCTGTGTTGTAGCATTTCCTTTGTTAATAATAAATCCACTATGCTTTGTTGAAACCTCTGCTCCACCAATTGAATAACCTTTCAATCCTGCCTCATCGATTAGCTTTGCTGTTATAAAATCATTTCCTCTTTTAAAAGTACTTCCAGCACTTGGATATTCGATTGGTTGCTTTTCTTTTCGATACCTACTATATTCTTCCATTTTTTCTTTTATTTTTTCTTTTTTGCCCTTTTCAAGAATCATCTCTACTTCTGTTACAATATATTTTTCTTCTTTCAATCGACTTTGTCTATATTCAAATTTCATTTCTTGATTGCTAAATTCTCTTTCGTTTCCTTGGCAATCGATGCATCTAACACATTTTACGATATCTTTCATTTCTTTTCCATGTGCCCCTGCATTCATTCTAACGGCTCCACCGATTGTTCCTGGAATTCCTGATAGTTCTTCCAATCCAGTAATTTCTTTTTGTAGGCACACTTGTGCTAATTTACCTATTTTTTCTCCAGCACCTACAATAACTCTTACTTTTCCATTCATGCTTTGAATTTCTAGCTTTTCTATTTTTATAATTCCAGTAATTCCTTTAATTCCATTGTCTGAAACAAGTATGTTACTGCCATTTCCGATTATGGTCAATGGAATACTATTTTCTTTTGTAAATTCGAGTACTTCTTTTAATTCCTTTGTATTTTCTATTTTTATAAGACATTGTGCTGGTCCACCTGTCTTAAATGTTGTATGCTTTTTCATTGGTTCGTTAAACAATATTTTTTCTTTATCAATTGGTAAGTTTGACTTTTTTATTAATTCTTCTAATTCCAAAGTTACACTTCCTTTTTATTTCATTACTTCATTGTATTCTTTTATCTCTTTTCCATTACTAATTTTTATGTCTTAAAATTTCTATTCTACTTTATCACATTTACATATTTTTTTCAATACTAACATAATATTTAAACAAGATATTTTTTGGGAGGTACATCATGATTTTAAAAAATAATTTTTATGTAGTCAGGCTAAAAAGAAATCTATTGCCCCTTTTATTTTTGGGATTTACTTTTTGTCTATTAATCTTTTCTAAAAGCAATCTACCGGCTGTAAAATCCGGATTATCCCTATGGGCTAATTCAGTGGTACCTTCACTTTTTCCTTTTTTTGTTGCCACAGAATTATTAATGCATACAAATGTTATTACTTTATTTGGTAATTTATTAAACCGATTTATGAAACCACTTTTTAATATTCGTGGAGAAGGTTCTTTTGCTTTCATTATGGGAATCATTAGTGGTTATCCAGTCGGAGCAAAAATTGCTAGCAATTTTAGACAAAATAATATTTGTAGTAAAGAAGAATGTGAAAGATTGCTTAGTTTTACTAATAATTCTGGTCCTTTATTTATTATTGGAACCGTTGGCATTTTGATGTTTAAAAATATTACAATTGGAATTTTACTATTTGTTACCCATTTACTTGCTTGTATTACAGTTGGTTTTATCTTTCGCTATTGGAAAAAAGATAAAAATACTTTTTTAGCAGTTTCCTCCTCTTCCTTTTTTAACCAATCAAAAAAATCTGCCTCTTTTTCTAATTTAGGAGAAATTTTAGCAGAAAGTATTACTAGTAGTATTTCTACTATTCTTTTAATTGGTGGCTTTGTTGTTATCTTTTCTAGTATTATATCCATTTTTAAAGCCAGTGGTTTATTAAACAGTTTGACTATCTTATTAAGACCTCTTTTTCAATCTTTAAATATTGATACTAGTTTTATTCAAGGAATTTTAACTGGGATTTTAGAAATCACCAATGGAATTCATACCATCTCCTCAATTCCCTGTAAGAAAATTTCTTTGAATATTATCTTTACTGCTTTTTTACTAGGCTTTGGTGGAATATCTGTGCTTCTTCAAGTTTGGAGCATAACTTCTAAAACAGATTTGTCAATCAAACCTTATGTTTATGGAAAACTACTACAAGGGATATTAGCTGCCTTTTATTCTTACTTACTAATGAATATTTTTCCTTTTTTTAACTTTGATTTAATATGATTTTTGGGAATGAGTTAGCTGTTTGAATAAAGCGAATTACGCATAACTTATACTAAATACTCGGAGAAAAAAATCATGAATTCATCATAATACGTTATATATTTGATTTCTGTGCATATATTAAAAACAAGGAGTTGATTGTTCATGGAAAGAGATTTTAATAATAGCTTTATGCCACCTTATATGGATTATAATATGCCTCCACCTGGCATGGATATGAATGAGATGATGATGCAATATGAACAGGGTTGTAGTTATTATCGCTATTTGTGTATGCAAATGGATTATAAGATTAAGTGTAAGGAATATGAAAAATTGTGTAATGCTTCAAATGTATCTGATAAACGAGATAGAAAAATTGAATAATTGAATGTATAATTTTATTTATGGCAAAAGAGTGCTAATAATCAATTAGCACTCTTTACTATTTATGTACTGTTTATAATCATTTTATATCTTTGTTAATCCAAAATAGATTAATACTAGGATTCCCAAAACAATTCTATAATATCCAAACACCTTAAAATCATGCTTCTTAATGTAACTCATTAAAAATTTAATAACTACTACTGATACTAGGAAAGATACTAGCATTCCAATTAGTAAAACTATTAATTCTATACTTGTAAAACCAAATCCAAATTTTAATAGTTTTAATAAACTTGCGCCAAACATGGTTGGAATAGCTAGATAAAAAGTAAACTCTGCTGCATTTGGTCTTGACAATCCAATTAACAATCCACCAATAATAGTTGCTCCTGAACGAGATGTCCCTGGAAATATAGCTGCTAATAATTGAAAGATTCCAATTACAAATGCATCTTTGTATGTAATTTGAGAATTTTTCTCTTTTTTACTTGTTCTATTTTTGTTCCAATTTTCTATCACAATAAATGCAATACCAAATACGATTAATGCAATTGCTATACAAAATGGATTATAAAACAACGCCTCAAAAACATCATCAAACAATAGTCCTACAATTGCAGCAGGTATACAGCCAATTAGAATTTTTCCCCATAAACTCATAATATTTTTATCAAAATAAGATAGTATACCTGTTTTCTTAATCGCTTTTTCTTTTTGTTTCGTAAATGGCCATATTTGCTTAAAATATAATATAACAACTGCAAGAATGGCTCCAAACTGTATGACCACTTGAAACATATTCCAAAACTCAGGAGATACTTCCTTGAATTTTAAAAATTGTTCTACTAAAATTAAGTGTCCGGTACTACTAATTGGCAACCATTCTGTTATTCCTTCTACCATTCCAAATATAATGGCTTTTATAATCTCTATTACCATAATTCTCTTCCTTCCTTCGTTTATACTTAACTATATCTTTTTATATATTTCTTTTAAAATATTATAAATGGTATCTTTTATAAATTCAGCTGTTGTAACTGGTGCTACTTTTCCAGGAAGTGCTAAAGCCCATACTAACTTTAAATTTCTATCTTTTGCTGATTTTTTGTCAATTCCTCCTGGATTTGACGCTAAATCAATTAATAAACAGTCACTTTTGACATATTGCATTCTATCTTTCGTTAAAATTAAATGTGGGACTGTATTAATAATAATATCATATTCAGATAAATTTTCCCCTAAAAAGTTAATGTTTGTCGCTCTATGCCCATAAGCTTTAATCCAAGCTAAATCTTCATCTTTTCTTGCCGCACAGGTAACTCTTGCAGATAGTCCAGACATTTTTCTTGCCAGTACTTTTCCAATTCTTCCAAATCCTAATATTAAAGTATTACTTCCATGTATTATTTTGTTTGTATTTGCAATTGCAATTTCTATTGCCCCTTCTGCTGTTGAAATAGTATTCAAAACAGCTAACTCTTCTCTTTTCATAATGTCAATTATTTCAATATATTCATCATTTGCCATATCATAAATATCTGGCGAAATACTCCCCGCTATCAATATTTTGGCATTTAAATAATGCATTAATTCTCTTATTGATATTTCTTTTTCACTAAATGGTGCATTAATATTAATTCCATTGCTTGAAAATGGTATTGGACCAATCACTACCTCAACATTCTCCGGAATAGCTTTGCTTAGCTTTTCACTAAATACGATATTCGTTTGTCCTTTTAACTCTTCTGCTTTTTCCAATCCATAAGTGTATACCGTATTTCCGTCCATTGCTAACATTTTTACTAATTTTATAATTCTTAAATCTCCACCAATTACAGCAAAATTTGTACTCATAAAATCCCTCCCGTATTTATTATATTGATTTTTTCAAATTTTATGAGTATTTATTTAGTCTTGTATTTCTTTTTGTCCATTTTGCCTTTCTTTCTTATATTCTGTCCTTATTGATTTACCATTTGTATTTTTCTTTAATAGCTTTATGTCATGGTAACTCAAATGCCTTGTTATTTCTGCCATTTCTTCTAAATGCTCTTTTGATTTTATTTCTTTTTCTTGCCATCTAATTTCTTTTTCTTCCAATGTATTTTCTAAATTAAATGGAATTGAAATTCTCGCCATAATTGGTATGAAAATTGGATCTTTTTTTACTTTTTCTACTATTTTTTTACTGTTTATATCAATTGAAATATTAACATATTTAATAGCTGTATCTTTATCGCCCTTAATCAAGTGTATTTTTGCTAATTCGTAATATGCATCTGCTGATAGTTCTTCCTCATCAATTGATTCTAAAAATCTCTTCTCAGCTTCTTCTAAATCTTTATATATTAAAGCAATCTGCGCCAATGAATATTTTGCATTATATGCTAAACTATTAATTTCTGCTGCTTTTTCATAACAAACCTTTGCGTTTTGAAAATCATTTAACATCGTATAAGCAATTCCCAAATTGTAGTTTAAATCATAACTAAATGGATTGTATTTTAACGCGTCTTGATAGACATTTGCCGCTTCTTTATACATTTCACTATCTATCAATATATCGCCTAAAAGTATTGTTGCTTCATACATTTCTGGCCTTTTGCTTAATAAATTGGATAACATTTGCGCTGCTTCCTCTTTTTTATCTAAATTATTTAACAATTCTGCTACTTTATAATAAGAATTGTAATCCTTTTTATTTAAATCAATAGCTTGTACATATTCATCAATTGCTTTTCGCATCCCACCTTCCTTTTCATATATTTCAGCCAGTATTTTGTGAGCTTTATAATTATCATTATATTTATCTAATAAATTAATTAAAGTCTGCTTTGCTTTTTTAGTGTCTCCGAATGCTAAATATATTTTTACTTTCGCAATGTTTATTATCTCAAATAATGATATATTTTTTTCTAAAATAATAACTCCGATTGGTAAGAAACATGCAAATATATATTTTATGATTAAAAATAATATATTCAGTTTTATTCCTGTCTCTTATACACATCTGACGCTGCCGACGATGCTAGAA
>USQP01000010.1 GCA_900556945.1 uncultured Clostridium sp. | reverse complement strand
GATTACTACGCGTCTCGTGGGCTCGGAGATGTGTATAAGAGACAGGGTATAATAGCTATTAATGCTAGGAAAAATCCTCCAAACCATGTTAACTTAGATATAATTGATGATAAATATTCTGTTGTTGGCTTACCAGCTCTTATTCCTGGGATGAATCCTCCATTTTTCTTAATATTATTTGATACTTCTGCTGGATTAAATGTAGCATAAGTATAGAAAAATGTAAATCCTACAATTAATAGCAAATAAACAAGTGCATTTGCTAGTGAATATCCCCATCCTACTGATGATGTTGATGTAGCAATTGAAAATTTATATAATCCTGCTAAAAAGCCAGTTTGATTTTGTATATCTTGTACAAAAATTTGAATAATCATAGCTGGAAATGTCATAAATGACGAAGCAAAAATTACTGGCATAACACCTGCCATAGCAAGTTTTAATGGTATATGTGTACTTTGTGCTCCAACCATTTTTCTTCCTACTACCTTTTTAGAATATTGTACTGGAACTCTTCTTTCAGCTTGTTGCACAAATACAACTCCAGCTACCAAAATAATTGCTCCTACAACAATTCCTATTGCTGTTAATAACCCTGTTGTACTGAATCCTGATTCAGTAACGATTAAATTCCATAATGTTGTTACTCCACTTGGTAGTCTAGAAATGATACCAATAAAAATTAATAATGATATTCCATTTCCAATTCCCTTGCTAGTTATTTGTTCTCCTAACCACATTAATATTGATGTACCGGCAACCAAACCAGTTACTATTAATAGTCCTGTTAAAAAACCATCATTTATAAATATTCCAGATGATTTATAAGATAAATAAATACCAATACCTTCCACTAAAGCTAAAACTATAGTTAGCATTTTTGTATATCTGTTTATCTTTTTTCTTCCTTCTTCTCCACCTTCTTTTGTTAATTTTTCTAAAGATGGAATAATCATCCCTAATAATTGAATCACAATAGAAGCTGTAATATATGGACTAATTGACATAGCAAAAACAGAAAATCTTGAAAAAGCTCCTCCTGAAATCATATCAATTAATCCTGCTATTCCATTTGTATTAGACATAGCTTCATTTAATGCTATGCTATTTACTCCTGGTACTGTTATATAGCATCCTAATCGAAACACTACTACTAGTAATAATGTATATAATATCCTTTTTCTAACATCAGGTGTCTTTAATGCATTCTTTATTGTTTGAAACAATTAAATCACCTCAGCCTTTCCGCCTAAAGCTTCGATTTCTTCTTTTGCTTTTGTTGTAAATCTCTTCGCTTTAACATTTAATTTTTTCTCTAATTTTCCTGTTGCTAATATAACGATACCATCATTGATTTTTCCAATAATACCTTCTTCTAATAAACTTTCAGCTGTAACCTCTGTATTTTTTACTTTATTTAACATCTTAAATGTTACTTCCGTGTATGTATTAGCATGTATATTATTAAATCCTCTTTTTGGTAATCTTCTATATAATGGTGTTTGACCTCCTTCAAAACCTCTTCTTACGCCTCCACCACTTCTTGCTTTCTGTCCTTTATGACCTCTTCCTGAAGTTTTTCCATTTCCTGAAGCCATACCACGACCTACTCTATTTCTCTTTACTTTTTTTGCAGCTGGTTTTAATTCGTCTAATTTCATTTATGCCTTGCACCTCCTTTAATTTGAAAGGAACACTTCTTTACTCAGGGAAATTTGTCTAGGGATAAGAAATTTCCTCCCCTTATAAATATGTGTTTTCCTCTTTTTTTCTTTATTCATTACTATAAAATATCTTCTACTTTTTTTCCTCTTTTTTTAGCTACTGTTTCAATTGTTTGCATTGATTTTAATCCTTCAATTGTAGCATAAACAACATTTCTTGGATTGTTTGTTCCAATAACCTTTGTTCTTATATTTTTATAACCTGCTAATTCTAATACTGGTCTAACGCTTCCTCCAGCAATAACTCCAGTACCGATTGCTGCTGGTTTTAACATTACTTTTGCACTTCCAAAAGTTCCAACATATTCATGAGGTACGGTTGTTTCAACAATTGGTACTTCGACTAAATTCTTTTTTGCTTCTTGGATTGCTTTTTTGATAGCATCTGGAACTTCAGCTGCCTTACCATTCCCAACACCTACATGACCATTTTCGTCACCAACAACTACTACTGCACTAAATCTGAAAGTTCTACCACCTTTAACAACTTTAGCAACTCTGTTGATAGCAACAACTTTTTCTTTTAATTCATTTTTTTCTTCCATAGGTTTTAGTTTTTCCTCCTTCTTTGTTAATGTAAGGGATTACACTTTTATTCTAGGCATTCCTTCAAAAATAGATAGTACTTTATCACTATATCATTACTTTTTCTAGAGCTATAACATTCTCTACATGTATCAATAAGTGTTTCCCCTTAAAATAGCTTTTTATTAATTAGAAGTTTAATCCGCCTTCTCTTGCAGCTTCTGCTAATTCTTTTACCACGCCATGATATATATATCCGCTACGATCAAAAACTACTGTCTTTATATTTTTAGTTGCAGCTTTTTTGCTAATTAGTAATCCTAATTCTTTAGCAGCTTCCTTATTAGCATGTTTTGTTTTCACTTCTTTATCTAGTGTTGAAGCTGAAACCAATGTATTTCCTGTAACATCATCAATAATTTGCACATATAGATTTGTATTACTTCTATATACACATAATCTTGGTCTTTCAGCTGTTCCAGATATTTTTCTTCTAACTCTTATATGTCTTCTTGTTCTTTCCATTTTTCTATCTGTCTTCTTAACCATTTTTACTTCTCCTTTCTTGATGTTCAAAAATTGACTATAAGCACCATGCTTAAAATTTATTTACCTGTCTTTCCTTCTTTACGTCTAATAACCTCATCAGCATATTTAATACCTTTACCTCTATATACTTCTGGTGGTCTTTTTGTTCTTATAACTGCTGCTGTTTGACCAACTAATTCTTTATCGATTCCTTTCACGATAATTGTATTAGGATTTGGAACATCAAAAGAAATTCCAGCTGGTGCTTCAAATATTACTGGATGTGAATATCCTAATGTTAGATTTAAGTTATTCCCTTGTTTTGCTACTCTGTATCCAACACCATTAATTTGTAATTCTTTACTATATGCACTTGTTACACCAATAATCATATTGTTAATTAAAGTTCTTGTTAATCCATGTAAACTTCTATTAGCTGGCTCATCATCAATTCTTGTTGTTTTGATAATATTCCCTTCCATTGTAACAGAAATATTTTTATGTATTTCTCTTTCTAATGTACCTTTTGGTCCTGTTACCGTGATTTTTTGTCCATCTATTTTCACTTGAACTTCTGCAGGTACTGTAATAGGTTTGTTTCCTATTCTTGACATGTTAATTTCCCTCCTTTTTTCTATTATCATGGAAAACACCTTACTTTTGCTTCCATCCACTCGAGGCTAAGGAAAGTCCTCTACCTCTTGTAAATTAGTATTTTCCCTTATTTTATATTTTGCTTTAATTACCAAACATAAGCTAATACTTCTCCGCCAATTCCTAATTCTCTTGCTTCTTTATCAGTTTTTAGTCCTTTTGATGTAGAAATAATAGCAATTCCTAGTCCATTTAAAACTTTTGGTAATTCATCTTTTGAAGCATATACTCTTAATCCTGGTTTACTAATTCTTTTTAAACCATCAATTACTCTTGTACCTTTTTCATCATATTTTAAAGTAATTCTTATCATTCCTTGCGTATCATCTTTAATTTCTTCAAAAGCTTTTATATATCCTTCTTTAAATAGTATTTCAGCAATTCCTAGTTTCATATTAGAAGCTGGAACATCAACTGTTTTATGCTTTGAACTATTTGCATTTCTAATTCTTGTTAACATATCTGCTATTGGATCTGTAATATTCATTAATTACTTACCTCCTTTTCTTCTTTTCTATCATTGTTTTAAAAATTGATTCAAAGTAGTAAGCTGTGCATTTTTGATATTTACTTTAAGCTAAAGGTGTACAGCTAGTACATCAAAGTTAAAAATAAATAGCGAAAATGTGCAGATTGCTGCTTTCAATCGATTTCATTACCAGCTAGCTTTCTTAACTCCTGGAATCTCTCCTTTATGAGCTAATTCTCTAAAACATACACGGCATATTCCATATTTTCTAATATAGCTGTGTGGTCTACCACATAATTTACATCTATTGTATTCTCTTGTTTTATATTTCTGTGGTCTAGCTTGTTTTATTTTCATTGATTTTTTAGCCATAGTTTTACTCCTTTCCTTTGACTAATTACTTGATTCTATAAAATTAATTTGAAACAAGTATAACTAGGCAGTCAAGCTAAAAAACCGGAATCGTACTTTATTTGTGTACGATGAGGATTTTTTATGCGTAGACTAACGACGTTAGACAATGTTTAAAATTAATTTTTAAAAGGCATTCCTAATAATTTTAACAATTCTCTCGCTTCTTCATCTTTTTCAGCTGTTGTTACAAATATAATGTCCATACCTCTTATTTTATCAACTTTATCATATTCAATTTCAGGGAATATTAATTGTTCCTTAATACCCATAGAGTAATTTCCTCTACCATCAAAAGAGTTATTTGAAACTCCTCTAAAATCTCTTACTCTTGGTAATGCAACATTAAATAATTTATAAGCAAAATCATACATTTTATCTGCTCTTAAAGTTACTTTGCATCCAATATTAGATCCCTCTCTTAATTTAAATGCTGCTATTGACTTTTTAGCTTTTGTCACAACTGGTCTTTGGCCTGTGATTTGTGTCAAATCATTCATTGCATTTTCTAAAGCTTTAGGATTTTCTTTCAAATCTCCTAATCCTATATTTATAACTATTTTATCAAGTTTTGGAACTTGCATAACTGATTTATATTCAAATTTTTTCATTAATGCTGGGATTACTTCTTTTTCATATTGTTCTCTTAATTTTTCCATTCTATATTAATCCTCCTTTCCTATTTCAATTTTGCACCGCATTTTTTGCAAACACGAACTTTTTCATCTTTTTCTACACTATATCCAATTTTTGTAACTTTTCCACACTTAGGACATACTACATTTACCTTTGAACTTGGTATAGCACACTCTACTGATAGGATTCCGCTTTCTTCTCCTTGTTTTCTAGCTTTCACATGTTTTTTTCTAACATTTATGCCTTTAACAACAACTTTTTCAAGCTTTGGAATCACTTCTAAAACTTCTCCCGTTTTACCTTTGTCATTACCAGATAAAACTTGGACATTGTCTCCTTTTTTTATTCTCATTAGAGATTGCCTCCTTTTCTATATTTTTTTGTTACTTTTGAAGCTACGATTCATGATTTGTAACACTCCTATAACCACAAAGCTATATTCGCTAACAAATACTAAATCTTCGCATCTTTAATCTCTAAAATCCGAATGTTTACTAAGCATTCTCATTAAGAGCTTAAAGAACTTCTGGAGCTAATGAAAGTATTTTCATATAGTCCTTCTCTCTTAATTCTCTTGCAACTGGTCCAAAGATACGTGTTCCTTTTGGTGTACCGTCTTCTTTGATTATAACTGCTGCATTTTCATCAAATTTTATATATGAACCATCTGGTCTTCTTAATCCTTTTTTCGATCTTACGATAACAGCTTTTACAACATCACCTTTTTTTACAACTCCACCTGGTGTTGCTGACTTAACGGAAGCAACAATCACGTCACCAATATTAGATGTTTTTCTATATGAGCCACCTAAACATCTGATGCACATAAGTTCCTTTGCTCCTGTATTATCTGCTACTTTTAATCTTGTTTGTTGTTGGATCATTTATGGTTCCTCCTTTCTTATTTAACGATTGCTTTTTCCATAACTTCAACTACTCTCCATCTCTTATCTTTAGAAAGTGGTCTTGTTTCCATTACTTTTACTTTGTCACCAATTTGGCAAACATTTTGTTCATCATGAGCTTTTAATTTATATGTTGTTTTTATTGTTTTTCCATATACTTTATGGCTTACACTTGTTTCAACAGCTACTACAACTGTTTTATCCATTTTATTTGATAGAACAGTTCCCACCATAACTTTACGAAGATTTCTTTCTTCCATTTAGATTTCTCCTTTCTACTGTTGTTTATCAGGGGACCTATCTTCCCCTTTGGTCATTTCTTCCGAGATAAGATATTTTCTCTTTCCTTATAAATAAGGGATGACCTTTATTACAATTAACAGCTCCTTACGCCTTTTTCGTTTCAGCTATTTTTCTTTCTGTTAATACTGTATTTATTTTAGCTATATCTCTTTTTACTTCCTTTATTTTCATCGGATTATCTAATCCGTTGGTAGCTAAACTAAATTTTAATTTAAATAATTCTGTTTTTAGTTCACCTAATTCTTTCTCTAAATCTGGTGAAGACATTTCTCTTATTTTATTTATCTTCATCATTTTCACCTACCTTTTCCGTTTCTCTTGCTACAAATTTTGTTTTGTTAGGTAGTTTGTTCATAGCAAGTCTCAAGGCTTCTCTCGCAGTTTCTTCTGGTACACCAGATATTTCAAACATAACTCTACCTGGTTTTACTACTGCTACCCAATATTCTGGAGCTCCTTTACCTTTACCCATACGAGTACCGATTGGTTTTGCAGTTATTGGTTTGTCTGGAAAGATTTTAATCCAAACTTTTCCACCTCTTTTTATATAACGAGTCATAGCAATTCTGGCAGCCTCTATTTGGTTACCTGTAACTAATGCTCCTGTTACAGCTTGAATTCCATATTCTCCATCTGTAACTTTATTTCCTCTCGTTGCCTTTCCTCTCATTCTACCTTTTTGCATTTTTCTATGTTTTGTTCTTTTTGGCATTAATGGCATTATTTGTCTCCTCCTTCCACTGGTCTTTCTGGAAGAACTTCTCCTTTATATATCCAAACTTTTACGCCGATTTTTCCATAAGTTGTATCTGCTTCTGCAAATCCATAATCAATATCAGCTCTTAAAGTTTGTAGTGGTATATTTCCTTCTTTATAAAATTCTGTTCTAGCCATATCAGCTCCACCTAATCTTCCAGATACTGCAGTTTTAATTCCTAAAGCTCCTGCTTTTATAGATTTTTGCATACATTGTTTCATGGCTCTTCTAAATGAAATTCTTCTTTCTAATTGTCCTGCAATGTTTTCTGCTACCAATTGAGCATCTGTATCAATATTTTTAACTTCTACAATGTTTAAATTGACATCTTTTCCTATTAATTTTGTTAATTCTGCTTTCACACTTTCCACACCTGCTCCACCTTTTCCAATAACAATTCCTGGTTTGGCAGTGTATAAGTTTACTTTTATAGCTTTAGCTGTTCTCTCTATTTCAATTTTAGAAATTCCAGCAAGATATAATTTTTTCTTCAAAAATTTACGAATTTTTTGGTCTTCTACTAAATAATCTGCAAAGTTATTAGAATCTGCATACCATTTAGAGTTCCAATCTTTAATTATACCAACTCTTACACCTGTTGGATGTACCTTTTGTCCCATTTTGAATGAGTCCTCCTTTTCTTTGCTTATTTTATTCTCTTTCTTTTAAGCATATTGTTATATGACTTGTTCTTTTTCTAATTCTTACTGCTGAACCTTTTGCAGCTGGTCTAATTCTTTTTAAAGTCGGACCTTGATTTGCATAGATTTCAGCAACATATAAGTTTTCATGTTTCATATCATGATTATTTTCAGCATTTGCAATTGCTGATTTTAATAATTTTTCAATTATTTCTGATGATGCTTTTGGTGTAAATTTTACGATAGCTAAAGCTTCATCTACATCTTTTCCTCTAATTAAATCTGCTACTATTTTCACTTTTCTGCTTGATATTCTAGCAAATTTAAGAGTTGCTTTTGCTTCGTTTTTTATTACTGTTTCTTGCTCTTGCACTTTTATTTCCCTCCTTAACTAATTTCTTAGTCGTTCTAATTATTAACCTTAGTTGTTTTCTCTCCTGCATGACCTTTAAAAGTTCTTGTAGGAGCAAATTCACCTAATTTATGACCTATCATTTCTTCCGCTATATAGATTGGAACATGTTTTCTTCCATCATGTACAGCTATTGTATGACCAACCATTTGTGGATATATTGTTGAAGCTCTTGACCATGTTTTTAAGACTTCTTTTTTTCCAGTTTCATTCATAGCTTCTATTCTTTTTAACAATTTTTCTTGTACAAATGGTTTTTTCTTGCTTGATCTTGACATACTAAAATGTCCTCCTTCCTACTTACTGTTTCTTCTCTTTACGATAAATTTATTTGATAATTTCTTTTTGTTTCTTGTCTTATATCCAAGAGCTGGTTTACCCCAAGGTGTCATTGGTCCAGCGTGTCCTACTGGAGCTCTACCTTCACCACCACCATGTGGGTGATCAACTGGGTTCATAACAGATCCTCTTACTGTTGGTCTGATACCCATATGTCTTGTTCTACCAGCTTTACCAATTTTAACATTTTCATGATCACTATTTCCGATTACTCCGATTGTAGCTCTACATTTTGCTAAAACTAGTCTCATTTCTCCTGATGGAAGTCTTACATGTGCATATTTTCCTTCTTTTGCCATCAATTGTGCACTTTGTCCTGCAGCTTTTACTAATTTTCCACCTTGTTTTGGATTTAATTCAATATTATGAATTAGTGTACCTACTGGAATTGAACTAATTGGCATGCAGTTACCTGGTTTAATATCAACAGCTTCTCCTGATATTACTTTATCTCCATCTTTTAATCCTTGTGGAGCTAGTATATATGCTTTTTCTCCATCTTCATATTGAATGAATGCTATGTTAGCACTTCTATTTGGGTCATATTCAATCCCCATTACAGTTGCTTCCATATTATCTTTTAATCTTTTAAAATCTACAATTCTATATTTTTGTCTGTTTCCACCACCTTGATGTCTTACTGTAATTCTACCATATGAGTTTCTACCTGCATTTTTTCTTTTTTTAGCAAGTAATGATTTTTCAGGAGTTTTCTTTGTAACTTCTGAGAAGTCTGAAACTGTCATATTTCTTCTTGATGGTGTATATGGTTTGAAATGTTTCATTGCCATTTTCTTCTCTCTCCTTTATATAATTTATTTTCCGGGTTCTTTCCCGATATTTTGTAAGTTTCTAAGCTCCCATGAATTCATCAATTGAATCTTTATATTTTTTAGAAACTTTAGTCTCTTTTCCACCTTTACCTAAATAAGTTTTTTCTTCTGGGTTTGTATCGATTGTAACGATAGCTTTTTTCCAATCTGAAGTTTTACCTGTATGGTATCCAACTCTTTTCTTTTTACCATTTACATTCATTGTATTTACTTTTAATACTTTAACTTCAAAAAGTTTTTCAACAGCTTTTGCTATTTCAACTTTTGTTGCTTTTCTATTTACCTCGAAAGTATATTTACCTTCTTGTAATTCGTCGTTACTTTTCTCTGTAACGACTGGTGCAATTATAATTTCTTCTGGCTTCATTTAAGCGTACACCTCCTCTAATTTTTTAACAGTATCAACTGGTAAAATTAGATTATTATATTTTAACAAATCAAATACATTAATATTATTAGCTGTAATTGTTTTAACCCCTTCGATATTTCTTGCTGACATGAAAACATTTTTATTGTTCTCTGGAACAACAATTAGCGTTTTTCCTTCAACCTTTAATGCTGATAAAGTTTTTACCATTGATTTTGTTTTTATTTCTTTTAATTCTAATTTATCAACGACTGTTAATTCTTTTTCTAATACTTTAGAACTTAAAATTGATTTAATAGCAAGTCTTCTTTCTTTTTTGTTGACTGTATATTTATATGAACGAGGTTTTGGTCCTAAAGCAATTCCACCCTTTATCCATTGTGGAGCTCTGATTGAACCTTGTCTTGCTCTACCTGTTCCTTTTTGTCTCCATGGCTTTTTACCGCCACCGCTTACTTCTGCTCTTGTTTTTGTGCTTTGTGTACCTTGTCTTTGATTCGCTAAATAATTTACAAGCACTTCATGTACTATATTTTCATTTGGTTCAATTCCAAATACACTATCAAGCAATTCTATATCACTTACTTTTTTACCTTTAATATCATATACATCTACTTTTGGCATGATTTAAATTCCTCCTTCCTTTCTATTTACTAACCTTTACAGTTGATTTTACTTTCAAGATAGCTCCTTTAGGTCCTGGAACACTACCTTTTACTAAGATTACGTTTTTGTCCATATCAACTCTTACAACATCTAAGTTTTGTATGGTAACTGTAACTTTTCCCATATGTCCTGGCAATTTTTTACCTTTAAATACTCTACCTGGTGTTGATGTTGAACCCATTGAACCTGGTCTTCTATGATACATAGATCCATGTCCCATTGGTCCTCTATGTTGTCCATGTCTTTTAATAACACCTTGGAATCCTTTTCCTTTTGATGTTCCTTGAACATCTATTTTTTCTCCTGCTGTGAAGATATCTGCTTTTACTTCATCTCCAACTTTATAAGCCGTTACATCATCTAGTCTAAACTCTCTTAAATGTTTTTTGTTAGCAAGCTTTGCTTTTGCAAAATGTCCTGCCTCTGGTTTATTGATATGTTTATCTTTTATTTCTCCATATCCTAATTGGATTGCATTATATCCATCTGTTTCAACAGTTTTTACTTGAGCAACAATATTTCCTGCTGTTTCAATAACTGTTACTGGAATTACATTTCCTTTTTCATCAAAAATTTGTGTCATACCGATTTTCTTACCGATAATTCCTTTATTCATTGTTTTTCCTCCTAACTATTGGCTGATATTTATATTACACAACTGCATATCAGCTTGGTTTTCTGTTGTCTACATTAATATATGTAGTCTTTTTTCGAAATCAAATTATAATTTAATTTCAATATCAACACCAGCTGGTAATTCTAATTTCATTAGGCTATCAACTGTTTTTTGTGTTGGATAAAGAATATCAATCACTCTTTTATGTGTTCTCATTTCAAATTGTTCTCTTGAGTCTTTATATTTGTGTGGAGAACGTAAAATTGTTACGATTTCTTTTTGCGTTGGTAATGGAATAGGACCTGAAACCTTTGCTCCTGTTTTTTTAGCAGTATCTACTATCTTTTCAGCAGACTGATCTAAAACTACATGGTCGTATGCTTTTAGTCTTATTCTAATTTTTTCACTTGTTGCTACTGTGTTTGCCATTGTAATTTTCCCTCCTTCTTTTTTTCTGTCAGGGGACACTTTTTCATTTTGGGCATTTCTCTTGGGATAAAAATATCCCATCCCCTATTTTATAATTTTACCCATAAAATAGCATAGTTGCTATTGAAATTACCGTGGCAAGTTAAAACGCACTCTGGTGTTTTGAATGTTACCTATATAAAAACCCAAAATATGCATGATAATTCTGGGATAAGTGCTATTTATAAATGCGTCTTTTAACGCATAAGTTATCTGCCTGTCTCTTATACACATCTCCGAGCCCACGAGACGCGTAGTAATCTCGTA
>USQP01000009.1 GCA_900556945.1 uncultured Clostridium sp. | reverse complement strand
TAGCTTCGTCGGCAGCGTCAGATGTGTATAAGAGACAGATAATATAATTTCGTAAATCTTCCGATGTGATCTTTAATTCTTTTTTTAGCATAATCTACCATTGTTCCGTTTGTTATAATAAATAACCAATCGCTACTTTGAGCAAGTAAAAGTTCTTTAGCACATTGATTTAGGGCTTTTTTCTTTAATCCTTTTGCATTTGGAAATAGATTAGCTAATTCGCACATTCTATCTCCGGCAACATGTAAATGTCTATGAACATAGTCATTACTTGGATTTAGCCAAACTTCACTATAACCATTTGCACCCCAACTGGAACGACAAGGAGAAGAAACTTGAATGTTTGGATATTTATCAATGTATTCTGAAGGTGTGATTAGTTCGAAGTTACAATCATCATAATAAATCTTTTTAAATAAAATATATAACCAATAAGGACCTTCATACCACCAATGACCATAAAGTTCGGCATCATAAGGGCATAAAACAATTGGAGGAGTATCCATATATTGAGATAGATTATTAATCTGATTGGTTCTGGAATCCAAGAAGTGACCAGCTTGTTTTTCTACCGAATCTTTTGCCCATTGAATATTGTAATAGTCTTTGAATTCAGTCTTCCCAGTAATTCTATAATATTTAATTCCAGTATGAACTCTTACTCCATTATGAGCGATATATGGTTTAATATAGTTGTAATCAGCTTCATAACCAATATCACGATAAAATTCTCTATAATTAAAATCACCTGGATAACCATCAATAGAACTCCAAACTTGCTGAGAAGATTCGATATCCCTTCCAAAAGCAATGACACCTTCGGGAGAAACAATAGGAGCAAATGTACCATAAACAGGTGTAGGATCTGCATATAATATTCCGTGTGATTCTGTAATAATATATTCGATACCAAATTCTTTCAAATATTTATCAGCTTCCGGAACATATCCGCATTCTGGAAGCCAAATACCACGAGGTTTTTTACCAAAATATCTTTCGTAAGTCTGAACACCAATAGCAATTTGAGCTTTTACTGTTTTTTCATTTACGTATAGAATAGGAAAATATCCATGAGTTGCACCACAAGTAATAATTTCTAACACACCGATATCTTGAAAATGTTTAAAAGCTTCAATCAAATTACATTGATAAACATCTTTAAATAAATGTAAATCATTTGAATAACGGTCAAAATAATAATGAGAAAGCTTATTTAGTCTTTCATCGCCAGCTGTCCTTTTAATTTCTTTCTCAGATAATTCAATCATTCTTTTTAAATATTTAATATATTTTCTTTGTAATAGCTTATTATCTAACATAGAAAGTAGAGGAGGAGTGATAGACATAGTAATTCTAAAATTAACTCCTTCATCTACTAATTTTTGAAAATTAGTAAGTAATGGTATATATGTTTCAGAAATAGCTTCATAAAGCCAAGATTCCTCTAGATAGTCATCACTTTCAGGATGATGGATAAAGGGAAGATGAGCATGAAGCACAAAACTTACATATCCTTTTTTTTCTTGCATGATAATTCTCCTTTGTTTGAAACACTAGGGACAGGTCCAAAATGTCTCATGTATTTTGTTGAAATTTGTCGAAATAAAGTTAAAACGAAAAATTTTCTAATATCGATTTGAATTAGTTAAGAAGAAGGATTGGATGCATCATAAATTCCTTCTACATTTTCCGTCTTATAAATTTCTTTATATAAATCATAAATATCGTAAATTTTTCCCATATTTCTCATAAATGATAGATTAGTAATTGATTTTCCTGTTTTGGTACCTGTCTTAACATTTCTAAAGTAGACCATTTCTTGATTTTTATCAAATAGAATCTTATCATTAGGGGATTCTATTTCATTTGATGTAGAAACATAAATATAATCATCTTTTAATTGATCCGATTTTTCAATAGGGCGTCTACCAAGCTCTACTCTATAATCACATTTACTATCTGAAACATGTAGATACCAACTGTTAGCGAAATCATTTATTTCAACTTCAAATTTATAATTTAAAGTATCGTTATAAATGATTAAAACTGGTTTTGTCGTTTCAAAAAAGTTTTCACCATAATATTTTTCAAAGTTCTTTCTATCTTTCTCTGAGATATCCCAGTAGATAAACAAATTAGTAGGAGTTTGAGCCAGAACTTTTACAACAGTTTGATTATATCGATAAGGTAAGTCATAATATTCTACGA
This sequence comes from uncultured Clostridium sp., assembly GCA_900556945.1. Taxonomy (GTDB): domain Bacteria; phylum Bacillota; class Clostridia; order TANB77; family CAG-508; genus CAG-269. Next base: position 9,325 of record USQP01000009.1, on the reverse strand, counting down.
CTTCTACTTTTTTCTTGGATGTTTTTTTAGTAGCTTTTTTTGTTGCAGTTTTTCTGGTACTTGAAGACTCCTTTTTTGCAGTTGTCGTTTTTACAGGTGAGGAAGTTTTTTTCTTACTAGCATTAGTCTTTTTTCCTACACTTTTTTTCGTAGTAGAAGTTTTGCTAATTGTACTAGGATTAATTGGAGTAGCTTTTTTTGTAGTAGTCCTTTTGTCAGTTGTAGGTGATTTATTAGTTTTCTTAGTTTCTTTTTTATTACTTTCTAATTTGTTTTGTTCTTTTGTTTTTCTTGGCATTTTTATCCTCCTATGTAATCTCTTTTATACTATTATATATTATACTAAAAGTAAAAGAAAGTAAAGTAAAAAAAGATAAATTTCTAAAAAAATATCTATAGGTTTTTGACCACTTATCCTAATTGAAAAATAAAAAAATAAAATATATAATTTTTAAAAGAATTAAGAAAGGGGGAAAATCCTTGATAATTGATAAAGTAAAAAAGATAAATGGAGCAGAAGAGCGGAAGAATAAAAAATGAAAAAGCAGCAGACATGATGATTGGAAAATGGGTAAAATGTGATAACTGTAAAGAAATTATATATAAGGAAGAATTGCATAGAAATTTAAGTGTATGTCCGAATTGTGGAAAGCATTTTAGGTTGTCAGCAAGAAGAAGAATTAAACAGATAGCAGATGAGGGAACTTTTGAAGAAATAGGGGGAGAAATTTTAACGAAAGATCCTTTACAGTTTGAAGGATATTTAAAGAAGATTGAATTATTGAGAGAAAAAACAAAAATAGAAGAAGCAGTAAAATGTGGAATTTGTGAAATAGAACATGAAAAAGCGGTTTTAGGAGTGATGGATGGAAACTTTTTGATGGGAAGTATGGGATCAGCAGTAGGAGAAAGGATTACTTTAGCAATTGAAACAGCTATTCATAAAAAACTTCCTTTTATCATGTTTTGTGTATCAGGCGGAGCAAGAATGCAAGAAGGAATCGTATCTTTAATGCAAATGGCAAAAACATCGAGTGCAATTGCTCAATTAAATAAAGCTGGAAATTTATATATATCAATACTTACCGATCCTACAACAGGAGGAGTTACAGCAAGTTTTGCAAGCTTGGGAGATATTATTTTAGCAGAGCCTAAAGCTTTGATTGGATTTGCAGGCCCAAGAGTAATCGAACAAACAATCAAACAGAAATTACCAGAGGGTTTTCAAAGCTCAGAATTTTTATTAGAACACGGATTTATTGATAAAATCGTAGAGAGAAAAGATATGAAATCGACTATTGCAAAATTAATAAGATTACATAAATAAGAAAAGTTCTTGCTACGAAACAAGGGAAGGATGTGAAAAGATAATGAAAAAAAGGAAAACAATAACTGCTTGGGATAAAGTTGTATTAGCAAGACAATTAGAAAGACCCAAAGCTTTAGATTATATCAATGCCATATTTGAAGAGTTTGTAGAACTTCATGGTGACAGAAACTTTGGAGATGACAAAGCCATTATTGGTGGAATAGTAACCTTAAATGGAATGCCGATAACGGTTATTGGAGAACAGAAAGGTAAAAATGTAAAGGAAAATATGGAGCGAAATTTTGGCATGCCAGAGCCAGAAGGATACAGAAAAGCCTTAAGACTAATGAAGCAAGCTGAAAAGTTTGGAAGACCAATTATAACTTTTATTGATACACCAGGAGCCTATCCTGGAATGGGCGCAGAAGAAAGAGGACAAGGTGAAGCAATAGCTAAAAACATCATGGAAATGTCAAATTTAAAAGTTCCTATCATATGCATTGTAATTGGAGAAGGCTCAAGTGGAGGAGCTTTAGCCATTGGAGTCGGAGATAAAATTGTCATGTTAGAAAATGCTATTTATTCTATTTTATCGCCAGAAGGTTTTGCTAGTATTTTATATAAGGATGCAAGTAAAGCAAAAGAAGCAGCAAAAAATATGAAGATAACAGCAAATGATTTAAAAAAATTAAAAATTATTGATCAAATAATATCGGAACCAGAAACTGGTGCTCAAGATGATTTTAGTACTATTGTAGAAGAATTAAAAAAATATTTAATACAAAACATTAAAAAATTACAACAATTATCAGAAGAAGAACTATTAAAACAAAGATATGAAAAATTTATGTCATATTAAAGAGGCCAAATGATAAACTAAGGTAAATGGCAGTCGCTGATAAATATAATTAAAAATACGTAAATAGGAGGAAAGAAAAGATGATTTTAAAAGGTAAAAAAGTAGTGATTATGGGAGTAAGGAATAAGTGGAGCATAGCTTGGGGAGCAGCAAAGGCAGCGTATGAGCAAGGGGCAGAAGTGATTTGCACAGCAGCAGAGGAAAATATAGAGAAAGTAAAAAGTTTATTGGAAGAATTACCAGGATCAAGTGTATATGCTTTAGGAGATGTAGCAGTTGATGAAAATATTGATAAATGTTTAGAAGAAATTAAGAAAAATCATGGTAAAGTAGATGGGATATTACATGCAATTGCTCATGCTTATTCAGATGATTTAAGAAATGATTTTATCTTGACATCAAGAGATGGATATAGTCATGCTCAAGATGTTAGTAGTTATTCATTAGTTGCTATTGTGAGAATGGCAAAAGAAAAAGAAATGTTAGAAGAAGGAGCTAGTATAGTAGCTTATACTTATTATGGCTCAGAAAAAGTGATTGAAGGATATAATGTAATGGGAGTTGCTAAAGCAGCATTAGAAGCTAGTATAAGATACTTATCAAAAGATTTAGGAAAAGAAGGATATAGAATTAATGGAATATCAGCTGGACCAATCAAAACTTTATCTGCAAAGGGAATTAAAGATTTTGGTTCGATATTAGATGTAGTAGAAGAAAAAGCACCATTACATAGAAATGTTACAACAGATCAAGTTGGTAATGCAACAGCATTCCTATTTAGCGATATGTCAAGTGCTATAACAGGTGAAATTATCCATGTAGATAATGGATTTTCAGTAATTGGTGTATAGAGAATTATTAGACAATAGAAACTATTTGAATATAAAAAATGTTCAAATAGTTTTTATTTTTTATTGCTAACCCCTTTTAAAAAAGATAAAAATGTTATACAATAACAAAAAATAGATTTTGGGAGAGGAATATGAATAAAAAGTGGCAAATATATGAAACAAACACGGAAGAAGTTAAAAGGATAAAAAGTAAATATCAATTAAATGAATTACTAGCTACCATATTAGTTAACAGAAATATTATAAAAGAAGATGATATTAAACTATTTTTGAATCCAACAAGGGATGATTTTTATGATCCTTTTTTAATAACGGATATGGAAAAGGCTATTGAAAAAATAGTAAAAGCAATTCAAGAAAAGCAAAAAGTTACGATATATGGAGATTATGACGTAGATGGTATTACAAGTATAACTGTGTTAAAAAGTTTTTTAAAAGATATAGGATTAGAAACTTCAAGCTACATACCAAATCGATTAGACGAAGGATATGGTCTGAATAAAGATGCGATTGATACCATTAAGCAATCTGGATGTGATTTGATGATTACAGTAGATTGTGGAATATCTGCAATAGATGAAATTGAATATGCTAATTCTCTAGGAATTGAAACAATTGTAACAGATCATCATGAGCCAGGAAATGAATTACCAAAGGCATATGCTGTGATTGACAATAAAAGAAAAGACAGCAAATACCCATTTAGAGAACTGGCAGGAGTAGGGGTTGTTTTTAAATTAATTCAGGCATTAGGAATTAGGATGGGGTTAAAAGAAGAATCCTATTTAAAATATTTAGATATTGTATGTATTGGAACGATATCTGATATCGTTCCTTTAGTAGATGAAAATAGGGTGATAGCGAAATTAGGTCTAATGCTTGTAAAACAGACTAAAAACATAGGATTAAAGTCCATTATTCATTCATCTGGTTATACAAAGATAGACTCTAATACGATTTCTTTTGGTGTGGCACCTAGAATCAATGCATGCGGAAGAATGGGAAAAGCGGAAGAAGCATTAGAATTATTTTTGTCATCTGATAGAAACGAAGTAAATGAGTTAACAAAGAAATTGAATGAGCATAATCGAGAAAGGCAAGAAACAGAAAAGGCAATTTTTGAAAGTGCAATAGAGAAAATTGAAAAGGAACATTTAAATGATAAGAAAGCAATTGTTGTTGGAGGAAAAAATTGGCACCATGGAGTAATTGGAATTGTTTCTTCTAAGATTACAGATATGTATTTTAAACCAAGTATTTTGTTAAGCTTTGAAGAAAACGGAATAGGAAAAGGATCAGGAAGAAGTATACCAGGTTTTGATTTACATGATGTTTTAATGAAATGCTCAGATACAGTGGAAAAATTTGGTGGACATAGTATGGCTGTAGGAATTACAATAAAGAAAGAAAAGTTAGAAGCTTTTCGAGAAGAATTTGAAAAAATAGCCACAGAAAACCATATTGATGAAATTATGCCAATTATTAATATTGATGCAAAAATAAACTTAAGTGATATCAATAAAGAAATGGTTGAGAGCATGAAACAGCTAGAACCATTTGGTGAGGCAAATAAAATGCCAATATTTGCTTTTAAAAATTTGAAAATAGATTCCATTCGAGCTTTATCAGAAGGAAAACATTTAAAATTGACGTTAAAAGATACCAACAATATTATAAATGCAATAGGCTTTAATATGGGTTATCTGACAGAAGAATATCGAATTGGAGATAAGATTGATGTGGCTGGTGTATTAGAAGTAAATACATTTAATGGAACTGAAAATTTACAGATTAATTTAAAAGATATGATGAGATCAATATAAAAATATTAATTAGATTGTAAAAGGGAGTGTAAAGGGATGCAACAAAACGAAGAAATAACAATTCAAGATGTAATAGCAAAAAGGAAACAACATTCAAGAAGAGTAGATCATAAATTAATTATGAAAGCATATAACTATGCTTTTAATCATCATGGAACTCAATGTAGAAAATCGGGAGAGCCATATATTATACATCCTCTTAACGTGGCATATATTTTAGCAGATATTGGGCTAGATGATAGTACGATTTGTGCAGCTCTTTTGCATGACGTAGTGGAAGACACAGAAGTAAAAGAAGAGGATATAAAAGATGAATTCGGAGAAGAAATATCAGAGATGGTAGCAGGGGTTACTAAACTTAGTAACATGATGTTTACATCAGTAGAAGAACAACAAGTAGAAGATTACAGAAAAATGTTTCTTGCTATGGGAAAAGATATTAGAGTAATCATTATAAAATTAGCGGATAGGCTTCACAATATGAGAACATTAAAATATTTGAAAAGAGATAGGCAGATAGCAAATGCAAAAGAAACAATGGAGTTGTATGCACCACTTGCTAATCGATTAGGATTGTATTCTTTAAAGTGGGAGCTAGAAGATTTAGCATTTAAATATTTGTATCCAGAAGAATATCATGAATTAGTAGAAGGTATTAATAAAAAGAGAGATGAGAGATTAAAATTTATTGAAAAAATTATGGCTGACATAAGGGTCGCCCTAAAAAAACAAAGAATTGAAGCAGAGGTAACGGGAAGAGCAAAACATTTATATAGTATTTATCGAAAGATGAAAAGGGATAATAAAACACTAGATCAAATATACGATTTGTTCGCTCTTAGAATTCTTGTAAACTCAGTAAAAGACTGTTATGCAGCATTGGGAGTAGTGCACGAATTGTATAGTCCAATGCCAGGGAGATTCAAAGATTATATAGCGGTTCCCAAACCGAATATGTATCAATCGATTCATACCACACTTTTAGGAGAAAAAGGAACACCATTTGAAGTGCAGATTCGTACATGGGAAATGCATCGAGTTGCGGAATATGGTATTGCAGCTCATTGGGCCTATAAAGAAGCTAGCTATTTTGGAAAAAAACAAGTTGTAAAGGTTGAAGAAGATAAATTAGCTTGGCTTCGAGAAACTTTAGAGTGGCAAAAAGAAATGCAGGATCCACAAGAGTTCTTGGATACCTTAAAAACGGAATTGTTTGAAGATGAAGTATATGTATTTACACCAAAAGGAGCGATAAAAGTACTTCCAAGAGGAGCAACTTCAATTGATTTTGCTTATAGCATCCATGCTGAAATTGGTCATCATATGACAGGGTGCAAAATTAACAGTAAGATGATGCCAATTATTACGCCACTAGAAAGTGGAGATATTATAGAAATTATAACTTCCGATAATTCAAAAGGTCCAAGCAGAGATTGGTTGAAATTTGTAAAAAGTTCTAGTGCTAAAAATAAGATAAAAAGTTGGTTTAAAAAAGCTCAAAAAGCTGAGAATATTGAAAAAGGAAAAGAATCAATAGAAAAAGAACTAAAAAGAATAGGATTCACATATACAGATTTATTTAAGAATGAATATATTGAGCCAATGTTAGAAAAATATAAATATAAAAACTTAGATGAAATGTATGCTGCAGTTGGATTTGGAGCTAATTCTCCAGTCAAAGTAATTGCAAGAATGTTACAAGAATATAGAAAAGAACATCAAGAAGAAGATATAGAACAAAAAATTCAAGAATTAGCAAAAGAAAAAAATAGAAAAATAAAACCATCCAACTCAGGAATTATTGTAAAAGGAATTGATAATTGCTTAGTAAAACTTTCAAAATGTTGTAATCCACTTCCAGGTGATGAAATTGTAGGATATATTACAAAAGGAAGAGGAGTATCCGTTCACAGGAAAGACTGTACCAATATAAAAGATCTAATATCAGAAGAAAATAGAATGATAGATGTAGAGTGGTACAAAGAGGAAAATGAAGTTTCTTATCAGGCAGATATAGAAATAAATTCAAATGATAGAGCGGGATTATTAGTAGATATTTTAAAAGAAATAGGAACAACAAAGGTAAAGATAACAGGTGTTAATACCAAAGTAACAAAAGAAAGAATTGCAATCATTGATATTACATTAGAAGTAGAAAATTTAGAAGAATTAAATAAAGCGATTAAGGTTATCAGAAAAGTTGATAGTGTATATGAAGTAAGAAGGAAAAAATGACCAAATGACCAATTGGGGACGTTTCAAAATGGACATTTCTAAATTAACTGTCCATTTTGAGACACATCTTACTTAAAAGAAAGGAAAACAAAAATGATATTAAAAGAACGAAAGATAGATACATGGGTAGGAGATCCAACGAATTGCTATATGATATTAGATGAGAAATCCAAGGAAATTATGGTGATTGATCCTGCTGGGGATGTGGATAAAATAGAAGAAATGATTCAAATATTAGGTGGAAAGCTAAAATATATTTATTTAACACATTGCCATGGTGATCACATATTTGGCGTAACAGAATTAAAAAACAAGTGTGGTGGAAAAATTTTAATTCATCGTATGGATGCAGAAGGATTAAATGATGCGAGAATCAATTTAACACCATATATTAGAGAAGAAAAGATAGAACTAGAAGCGGATTCAAGGATAGATGATGAAGATTTCATACACTTAGGAAACTTAGAATTTCAAGTTATTCATACGCCAGGGCATACGAAAGGAGGTACTTGTCTTTATTGTAAAGAAGAAAAATGCTTATTTTCAGGTGATACATTATTTAGAGGTACTTGGGGAAGAACAGATGTGCCAACAGGAAGCTTGGAAGATATCATGGATTCGATTACCAAAAAACTAATGTCATTACCAGATGAAACTATTGTGTATCCAGGACATGGATTAAGCACGAGGATAAAAGATGAGAAACCTATTTATCTAGAATTAAAACCAAAATTAATGTAAACACATATATAATTCTGCAAACTTATTAAGGCGTAGTGTATTATTTTTATACATTGCTATTTTAATGTTTTTTATGATATAATAATCAACAAGGAAGGAAAGGAATGAAATATATGACAAAAACAGAACCAAAAACTTTATCAGGATTTATGGAATTATTACCAAATGAACAGATATTATTTAATCAAATGAAAGAACAAATAGAAAATACTTATAAAAAATTTGGATTTCTTCCGCTAGACACTCCAGTAATAGAATTATCAGAGGTTTTGCTTGCTAAAGCAGGAGGAGAGACAGAAAAACAAATTTATCGATTTAACAAAGGAGATCATGATTTATCTTTAAGATTTGATTTAACTGTACCACTTTCAAAATATGTAGCTAAAAACTATGGAAATTTAAGTTTTCCGTTTAGAAGATACCAAATAGGAAAAGTATATAGAGGAGAAAGAACTCAAAAGGGAAGATTTCGTGAATTTTATCAATGTGATATTGATATCATTGGAGATGGAGAATTAGATTTAATAAATGATGCAGAATTGCCAAGCGTAATTTATACTATATTTAAAAATCTAGGATTTGATAATTTTACGATTCGAATCAATAATAGAAAAATATTAAATGGCTTATTTGAAGAAATAGGTCAAAAAGAGAATTCTGTTGCTATATTAAGAATTATTGATAAAATTGATAAAATTGGAAAAGGAGCAGTTGAGAAAGAGTTACAGGACTTAAATGTTTCAAAAGAATCAATTTCTAAGATTATGGATTTTATTGCAATTGATGGTTCTTCTGATGAAAAGATTCAAAAGTTAGAAGAATTAAATTTTGCAAGCGAAACTTTTAAAATAGGAGTTCAAGAACTAGAATATGTAGTAAAAAATATGAGGTTATTTGGAATTCCAGAAAGTAATTTTAGAGTAGATTTAACCATAGCAAGAGGATTAGATTACTATACAGGAACGGTATATGAAACATTTTTAAACGATTATAGAGAACTTCGGAAGTGTATGCTCAGGTGGAAGGTATGAAAATCTAGCTGAATATTACACAGATAAAAAATTACCAGGAGTAGGTGTATCAATCGGATTAACTCGATTATTTTATAAACTGAACGAATTAAATTTGATAAAAGCTGAGAAAAAATCAGTTTCTGATGTATTAATTATACCAATGGTAGAAGATTTGAGTATGCCAATTAGGTTAGCAACTAACCTAAGAGATAACGGAGTGAAAACAGAAATTTATTTGAATCACAAAAAGCTAAAGGCTAAATTTAAGTATGCAGATAAATTGGAAATTCCCTATGTTATTATCATTGGGGAGGATGAAATAAATCAGAATAAATTTAAATTAAAGGATATGAAAACAGGGGAAGAAAAAGAGATTGCATTTGATGATATCGATTCTTTAGAATTTTAATGATAATTAGCAAAGAACTAACTTATATATAGATTCTGTCTCTTATACACATCTCCGAGCCCACGAGACGCGTAGTAATCTCGTA
>USQP01000008.1 GCA_900556945.1 uncultured Clostridium sp. | reverse complement strand
TTATAAATGTTTTTTTTGCTTTTGTCAATACCAATTTAAAATTTTTTTAAAATTATATTTTCTATTTCATACAAGCTTTTACTAAACCAACAAACAATGGCGCAGGTTTATTCGGTCTGGATTTTAATTCTGGATGGAACTGCCCTGCAATAAAATATGGATGATCTTGTATTTCAACTATTTCAACTAATAATCCATCTGGTGACGTCCCCGAAACTTTCAATCCTGCTTGTTCTAATCTTTCTTTATAATTGTTGTTATACTCATAGCGATGTCTATGTCTTTCAGAAATTTCCTTTTCGCCGTACAAATTACTTGCTAGAGTTCCTTCTTTTATCATACATGGATAAGCCCCTAATCTCATCGTTCCTCCCTTTTTATCGATACCTTTTTGCTCCTCCATGATATGAATCACCGGATTTTGTGTATTCTCATCTAATTCAGCCGAATTAGCGTCTTTTAAATTCAATACATTTCTAGCAAATTCCACTACTGCCATCTGCATTCCCAAGCAAATTCCTAAAAATGGAACTTTGTTTTCCCTTGCATATCGAATGGTTTCTATTTTTCCCTCAATTCCTCTATTTCCAAATCCACCTGGTACCACAATTCCATCATATTGTGAAAGCATTTCTTTTACGGTTTCACTTGTAATTTTTTCTGAATCCACTAAATCTACCTTTACTTTTACACCATTTGCAAAACCTGCATGATATAAACTTTCAATGACAGAAATATAAGAATCTTCTAATTTTATATATTTTCCAACAATGGCTATTTTTACTTTATTTTCTTTATCAATATTTCTTATATTTTCTATCATTTTTTCCCATTTTGAATTATCTGGAATATATTTATCCAATTTCAAGTGATTACAAACTTCTCTTGCCAATCCTTCTTTTTCTAACATTAATGGAACCGCATACAAACAATCTGCAGTTTTATTTTGAATAACACTTGTTTTTCTTACATTACAAAATAGCGCTAATTTTTCGCGAATAGATTCTGGTATATCCTGTTCTGTTCGACAAACCAATATATCTGGTTTGATTCCAAAGCTTTGCAATTCTTTTACAGAGTGTTGTGTTGGTTTTGATTTTATCTCATTCGAACCAAAGATATAAGGTAATAGTGTAACATGTATGTAAAGTACATCTTCTGGATTTTTTTCTAATCCAACTTGTCGAATCGCTTCTATAATAGAAAGACCTTCAATGTCTCCAACTGTACCACCTATCTCTGTTATTACAATATCTGTATCTGTTCCTTCAAATCCATAAATTTTTTCTTTTATTTCATTTGTTATATGAGGAATTACTTGTACAGTCTTCCCTAGATATTCACCTTTTCTTTCTTTTTCAATGACACTTGAATAAATTTTTCCCATCGTAATACTAGAATTCTGTGTTAAATTTTCATTAATAAATCTTTCATAATGCCCTAAATCTAAATCCGTCTCTGCTCCATCGTCTGTAACAAAAACTTCTCCATGTTCATATGGATTCATCGTTCCTGGATCTACATTGATATAAGGATCAAACTTTTGAATGGTTACCTTATATCCTCTATTTTTTAATAATCTTCCTAATGATGCAGCTGTTATTCCTTTTCCTAATCCTGATACAACTCCACCTGTTACAAATATGTATTTTGTATTCATCTTTTCCTCCTATTTTCAAATAAAAAGCAAATAAAAAAAGATTAAAAAATAACCGAAAAATTTGGTTTTTTTTTAATCTATTAATAGTTTATCATTTCTATAAAAAATTTACAAGCTTTTTTTATTTTTTTATAGACAATATTTTATATTTCATCATTCCAGCTGGTGCATTTACTTCTACCACCTGGTTCTTCTTGCTACCTAGTAAAGCCATACCTAATGGTGATTCATTTGATATTTTATTCTCAGCTAAATCTACTTCTGTTGAACCAACAATTGTATATTCTACTTTTTCATCGAATTCCATATCTAATACTTTTACGATGTTTCCAACTTGAACTGTTTCTGTATCAATTTCTTTTTCATCTATAATTTTTGCATGTCTTATTTTATTTTCAAGTTCTGCAATTTTGACTTCATTTTCTGCTTGTGCGGTCTTTGCTTCATCATATTCTGAATTTTCAGATAAATCGCCAAATCCTAATGCCACTTTTATTCTATCAGCTATCTCAGCTCTTTTCTCTGTTCTTAAATAATTTAATTCTTTTTCTAGATTATTATATCCCTCTTGTGTTAATAAAACTTCCTTCTCTTCCATTGTTCATTTCTCCTTTCGGTTTTGTTTTCTTCTACACCCAAAAAATCTTTCTATATATTACGGCAAAAAATAAAATTTGTCAAGCAAATCTTATTTTTATTTCTTAATTTTTTGTAGCTACCTGTTAGCGGATAAATTAAAGCAATCAAAATATCAAAAATAGTAATCGTGTACCGCCTTCAATTTCATTTAGTTTTTTATTAAATCTTTTGCACCCTTCATATAATCTATTCCTGAAAAAATAGTAGCAATTGTTTGAATAATCATCATAAAGGTAACTATAATATTTAATCCCAAGCTTACACCTTGTAAATTTTCAGAAAAACATGCTCCAAATGCATTTAAATCTAAAAATGCTAAGACAATTGCAAGCATTTGAGTAACTGTTTTTAGTTTTCCCCATTTCGATGCGGCAATAACTTTTCCATTCCTTTCTACTGTAACTAATCGATAGCCTGAAACCATAAATTCTCTTGCTAATACGATAATTGGTATCCATGCTGGTAATTTTGCCATTTCTACTAGCATTACCATAGCAGCCAATACTAGTATTTTGTCAGCTAACGGGTCTAAAAATTTACCAAATGTCGTTATCTGATTATTCTTTCTTGCTAAATATCCATCTAACTTATCTGTTAAAGAGGCTATTACGAAGATCAGATCAACAACAATCCATTCCACTGGTATTCCTAAAAAATTGCCTCTTATTCCCAGAAAAGGAATCAAAACCATAATTGGTACTAATATAATCCTAAATATCGTTAATTTATTTGGTAAATTCATGTAATTCTCCTTTCTCAATTGGTCGGTACATACCCGTCCCTATTTAGCCATTTCAATTGCTTTTTGCAATTGTGTATCATCTTTTTCTTCTACTGTAAGAACATTTTTTACACCCTCTGGTAACTTAACTTCTTCATCTGGTTCAATTCCTATTTCATTAATTTTTGTTTTATTCGGTGTTAAATATTCTTCTGCTGTTATTTTTAGTCCACTACCATCTGGTAATGTTAACAATTGTTGAATAACTCCTTTGCCATATGTTTTTGTTCCTACTATTTTTGCTTTCTCATGATCTTTTAAAGCTCCCGCTAATATTTCTGATGAACTTGCTGTATTTTCATTCGTTAATATTATAATTGGCATATTGATAATTGGGGTATTTTTTGATTTTTCAACTGTTTCCTTTCCATTTTTATCTACCTCATATAAAATAACATCATCTTTCTCTAGAATATAATCTGCAATTTCTAATGCCTCATCTACAATTCCTCCACCATTATTCCTTAAATCAATAATTAAAGATTTTATACCTTGTTCTTGAAGCTCCTCAAATTTTGTTTTAAATTCTTCTGCTGTTCCATCATCAAAAGATGAGAATTCTATATATCCAATATTATTTTCTAACTTTTTTGCCTCTACTGGATTTACTTTAATATTTTCTCTTTTTAATTCAAAATTCAGCGTTTCATTTTCTCTTAAAACTTCTATTTTTACTGTTGTACCAAGCTCTCCTTTTATTTTATTAGAAGCTACTGTCATTTCTTCTGCTGTATATTGTACGCCATCAACAGAAACGATTAAATCACCTGGTAAGATTCCTGCTTTTTCTGCTGGGCTTCCTTTAATTGGTGCTAAAACCATTATTTTGTTTGTTTCTGTATCTTGTACCATATAAATACCAATTCCAACAAAGTTTCCAGTTGCATCTGCTAAATAATCCTCCATATCTTCTTTTGATATATACTCTGTATAAGGATCATCTAAGCCTTCAATATACCCTTTTATTGCTCCTTCTTTTAGCTTTTCTTCATCTACTTCGCCTAAAAAGTATTTATCTATTAAAGCTCTATATTTACTCAATTCGCTTGTTATTTCACCATTATTTTCTGAAGAAACCACTAATTGTTTCCCAAAACTATTATTCGTAAAATATTGATACATCCCTATTGAAGTTATTAAAAAAGTAATAAATGCCACTAAGACAACTAACATAATTACTTTATATGCTTTAAATCTTTTCTTTTCTTCCATTTATTTCCTCCATCTCTATAAACTAACTGGGCGGAGGTCTTCCGCCCATATCATTTTATTATATGTCATTCATCTTGATTCCATTACTATGGTAAGTAACCGATTGGATTAACTCTATTACTATATGTTCCTGGGCTCGTTCTCACTTCAAAATGTAAATGTGGTCCTGTTGAATTTCCTGTACTTCCTACTCTCATTATTTGTTGTCCTTGTTTTACAGTTTGCCCTGCTGATACAGTTCTTGAACCATCTTGTCCATGTGCATATAGTGTATACAATCCATTTGCATGAGCAATAAGAATATAATTTCCATAGCTTCCGCTTAATCTTGTAGAAGTTACAACATATCCATCTGCTACTGCATATATTGGTTGTCCATTAATTCCTCCACATCCAAAATCAACCGCTCCATGATATTGTCCACTTGAATAATACAATCCTGTTGTAATCGTAGCATAAGCAGATGGTACTGGATAAATAAATCCCGATGAACTTGGGGCACTAGTTCCTCCTCCACTTGAAGAACTACCACCTGATGATGTGTTATTTTTTTGCTGTTCTTGATACTTTTTAATCGCTTCTTGTGCTGCTTTAATCTGTGAATCGATTGATATGTTGGCTTGATTTAATTCATCAATTTGTTCTTGTAATTTTTTCTCATCTTCTGATAATTGAGCAACCTGTTTATTTTTTTCTTCTTTTGCTGTTTTTAATTGTGTAGAAACACTCTGTTTACTTGCCTTTGATGTATCTAATTCTTTTTTATTTGTTTCCAGTTCTTCCTTTGCTTTTTCTATTTCTTCTTTTTGTTTTTGTATTTTTTCTAATAATTCTGTATCATTTGTTGTTAATTCTGTTACTAAATAATAGTTTGAAATTAAATCTGTAATACTATCAGAAGATAATAAAAAGTCTAAGTAGGATGTTTCTCCTGCTTCTTGAATTGCTACAAGTCTAGCTTCTAACAGTTCTTCCTGTTTGGTATAATCCTCTTGTGCTTTTTCTAATTTTTCTTCTGATTCTTTTATTTGATTATTTAAATCATTTATTTTTGTTTCCAGCTCACTTATTTGACTTTCATAATCTGTTATTTGCGTGTTAAGTTTTTCTACTTCTTCTACTGTTTTATTCTTTTCTGCTGTTATTTCTTCCTTCTTTTCTTTTGTCTCATCAATTTTATCTTGATTTTGTTCTTTCTCATTATTTAATTGATTAATATTTGCTGCTATTACTACCGTACTTTGCAATAACATAATTCCTACAACAATTGCTCCCAATAATTTTAAACTTAACTTTTTCATAAGTTCCTCCCATTTTTTTATTTTTAGTAAATTTTTCTTATTGTTTTAATTCTATGTTGGATTTTCTCCTTCTGCTGTATCTTGCTTTTCTGTACTTGTTTGTGTCTCAGGTACTAACCCATTTGTAATATATGGCATTGGGTCAGTAACAACACCATTTAGTCTCACTTCAAAATGAGCATGTGGCCCTGTTGAATAGCCAGTCGAACCTACCTTTAGTACAACTTCTCCTCTTTTTACAGATTGTCCTACTTGTACTAAAATTTCTGAGCCATGTGCATATAAAGTAGAAACTCCGCCTCCATGATCGATTATTACCATATTACCATAAGCAGCATTATAGCCCGCTTTTGTGACAATTCCATCATTGGCTGCAATAAAATTTGCTCCCATTGGTGCACTAATGTCAACACCCGTATGTAATTTATATACTCCTGTAATCGGATGGGTTCTCATTCCATATTTTGAACTAATTCTAGTATATCCTGGAACTGGCCAAGCCAGTTCTCCTCCTATATATTGTGTATCAATTCCATCCATAGACAGTTTAAGTATTTCACTATTAATTTCAGCAAATCTAGTATTATACTCATCAATCTGCTCTTGAATAGACTTTTCTTGTTCCGATAATTTTGAAATAAAATTTTCTCTTACCGTTTTGGTATTTTCTAATACCTTAGATGTTTTTGTTTGATTTGCTTTCATTACAGCTAGCTGTTCTTTGCTGTTTTCTATTTGTTTTTTAGAATTTTCTATGCCCTGTTTTCTCTCTTGCATTTCTTCTAAAAGTTCTGTATCTTTTGTCGCAAGCTCTGTAATTAGGAAATAATTGGATAAGAATTCAGAAACACTTTGAGAGCTTAAAATAACATCTAAATATTGTGTATCACTTGATTCATATACAGCAATTAATCTGCTATCTAATAGTTCTTTTTGTTTCTTATAATTTTCTTCTGCTTCCTCTAATTTAGCTTCGACTTCTTCCATCGATGTTTGCAATTCTGCAATTTTAGTATTTATCTCATCCAACTCTTGCTGTGAAGTAGAAATCTTTTCATCTAATTTCTGAACTTGTTGCAAATTCTCCGATAACTCGTTTTGTACATCTTCTAATTGTCCATTCGCATCATTTATTTGATTTTGTAATTCTTCTCTTTCTGTTTGTAAATCTGTTGCTGTATTTTCTGCTTGTACATATGAAAATATACTAAAACTACAAATTGCAAAAGCTAAAACAACACATAAAATCTTACGCATGTTCTCTCCTTTATACCTTTAAATATTTTCTCATAGATATCACACTTCCAAGCGCTCCAATTCCAATTCCTAATAGCATGTATACAAATATAATTGAATTAAACATATCCGCAAAACTAATTAGACTCATATTAATGACTTGCATAAATTGAGAGTTTACTATTTGTTGTGCCAAAAAGCTATATGCTGTTCCTACTATTATAATAGAAATTATACTTGCAAATACGCCAATGATCATACCTTCAACAATAAAAGGCCATCTTATAAATCCATTGGTTGCTCCTACATATTTCATAATTGAAATCTCTTTCCTTCTAGCATGTACGGTAAGTTTAATGGTATTAGCTATAATAAATATTGATATAACAATTAATAAAATTAAAATAACGCCTGTTACTATTTTAATTCCATTTGCTAAATTAATTAAAGTAGTAACTGTTTCATCTTTACTTGTTATTTTCTTTACAGAATCAAAAGTTAAAATTTGATCTTGGATCGTTTGACTTTGTTTTAAATCAGTAAGTGTTACCACATAAGAAGCTGTAAATATGTTATTCTCTCCCTCATAACCTTCTAGTAAATCTCTCTTATCACCAAATTTTTCTTTCATCTGATCGAGTGCAGCCTCTTTTGAAACATATTCAATTGTACTTACACCGTCTACTTTTCTTATTTTATCTCCTAGTTCTTCTATCTGATCTTGTGTTGCTTCATTTTTAATAAAAACTTGTATTCCTTGTGCAGATTCAATTTCTTTTACAAAATGATTGATATTTTCTCCAAGTATTAAGAATATTCCAAATATAATCATCGTTGCACACATAATCATAAGTGATGCACCAGTCGATTTTTTATTTTTAAATACGTTACTAAAACCTTCACCTATTAAATATCCTAATCTGTTATATTTCACAATCATACCCACCTTTTTTATCATCTCTAATTATTTCGCCTTTGCGAATATGTATTACTCTTTTTTTCATCTTATCCACAATATCTTTTGCATGTGTTGCAACGACAACTGTTGTTCCTCTCATATTGATATCGTTTAATAAATTCATAATATCCCATGCTGTTTCTGGATCTAAGTTTCCTGTTGGCTCATCTGCAATTAGCATAGATGGATTATTTACTAATGCTCTTGCTAAAGCCACTCTTTGTTGCTCTCCTCCGGATAATTCATTTGGGTACATTTTAGCCTTTCCGCTTAGTCCTACCAATGAAAGCACCATTGGTACCTGTCTCCTAATATGTCTTGGAGTTGCTCTTACAATATACATAGCATAAGCAACGTTATCATAAACAGTTTTGTCTGGTAAAAGTCTAAAATCTTGAAATACAACTCCCATACTTCTTCTTAAATAGGGAATTCTACTTGGCTTTAAAAAAGTTGTATCTTTTCCATTAATAATAATACTTCCTGAAGTTGGTTCCTCCTCTTTTAAAATAAGTTTTATTAATGTTGACTTTCCACTTCCTGATGAGCCTACTAAGAAAGCAAATTCACCTTTATCTATAACAAAATTAGCATTTTTTACAGCTTTTGTTCCTGTATCATACGTCTTTGTTACATTTCTAAATTCTATCATTTTTAGCACTCCTTACCTTTTGTTTTTCTATCTAATTATCTATACTCTTTTCCATTCTATCTAATCATAACAATAAAGTTCTTTTTTTGCAATAGTTTTTATGCAAAAAAAGATAGAAATTTGTCCCATTATGAACCTTCTTTTTATTTTACCAAAAGCCTGATTTGTCTTCTATCGGAAGTTGTTATATTATGCTGATTTTCCTGGCATATAAAAAAGAGAGGAGCCTAATCCTCTTTTTTCGGTTTAGACTCCTGTTTTTCTTGCGTTTTTGGTGTGCAATTTTTACACCGGTATTCGCAAGTCTTTAACTTTGAACATATACTACAGCATATGTCCTTTTTGCAGGGCTTTTGACATTTACATGCCATAAGACACCCTCCTTTACAAAATAATAATTTAATTATAACATACTATAAACTTATTAGCAAATATTTTTCTATAAAAATATTCACCGTTATCCTTCAAACTAAAGTAAATCGTACCATTTTTCATTTGCTAAACTTCTTCATAATCTCTGTTGCTGTAATTCCAAAATATTCCATCAATTTTTCTGCCTTTCCGGATTTCCCAAAAGTATCACTAATTCCCATTCTCTCTAATTTTGCTGGATACTCTTCTGTTAATACTTCACTTATGGCAGACCCCAATCCTCCCATTATATTATGGTCTTCTATTGATACTAATTTTTTCGTTTCTTTTGCACATTTTATAATTATTTCTTTATCTAATGGTTTAATTGTATGAATATCTACCACTCTAATTTGAATTCCTTTTTCTTTTAATTCTTTTTGTGCAATTAAGGCTTGTTCAACTGTAACTCCTGTTGCAAATACAGTTCCGTCTGTTCCATTTCCTATTTGAATAGCTTTTCCAATTTCAAATTTTTGATTTTGATTATAAATTTCACCCGTTTTCATTCTTGATAATCGCAAATAAACAGGTCCTTTTATTTTTGCTATTTCTTTTACCGCCCATTTCGTTTGAGCATCATCTGAAGTTGACATGACAATTATGTTTGGTAAAGTCCTCATCATAGAAATGTCTTCTAACATCTGATGTGTTGCACCATCTTCACCAACAGTTATCCCAGCATGAGTTGCACAAATTTTCACATTTAATTTTGGATAACAAATACTGTTTCGTATTTGGTCATAAGCTCTTCCAGCTGCAAATACTGCAAATGTACTTGCATATGATATTTTCCCGCAAGTTGCAAAGCCAGCAGCTATTCCCATCATATTTGCTTCTGCAATTCCCATATCAAAAAAGCGGGTTGGGAATTCCTTGGCAAATAAACTCGTTTTCGTTGCACTTGATAAATCGGCATCTAATACAACCACGCTTTCATTTTCTTTTCCTAATTCTACCAAGGCTTCTCCATAGCTTTGACGTGTTGCTTTTCTCTCTTCTTTCATATTCTTATTCTCCTTTCAAAAAAGGGTACAAATTTTAAATACCTCATTTTTTGACATTTCTTATTATTTTTTCGACATTTTTCTGCCTAATTTATGAGACACTTAAAGACTGTCCCTTTTGTCTCACTCTTTCCTTAATTCCTTCATAGCTTGCTTGTATTCTTCTTCATTTGGCGCTTTTCCATGCCATCCAACTTGATTTTCCATAAAAGATACACCTTTTCCTTTTACGGTTTTAGCAATTATACAAGTAGGCTTCCCTTTTATTTGTCTTGCTACTTCAAAAGCTTTTATAATCTCATCTATATCATGTCCATCAATCTTAATAACTTGGAATCCAAAACTTCTAAATTTCTCATCAATTGGATAAGAACTCATAACTTCTTCAATTGTCCCATCTATTTGTAAATTATTATTATCAACAATAACGCATAAATTATCTAGTTTGTATTTATTCGCTGACATTGCCGCTTCCCAAACTTGCCCTTCTTCTATTTCACCATCTCCTAGTACACAGTAAACGCGATAGTCCTTTTTATCTAACTTTCCTGCTATCGCCATTCCTGTTGCTACCGATATTCCTTGTCCCAATGAGCCTGTTGTCATATCTACTCCAGGCACTTTATTCATATCCGGATGTCCTTGTAGATTGCTGTCAATATTTCTAAAACTTTTTAGCTCCTTTGTATCGAAGAATCCTCTATTAGCTAAACAACTATATAATGCAGGCGAACAATGCCCTTTTGATAAAACCATTCTATCTCTATCTTCCCATTTCGGATTTTTTTCATCTATCTTTAATTCATTAAAATATAGCACCGTTAGAATATCTGCTATTGAAAGTGAACC
Source organism: uncultured Clostridium sp. (assembly GCA_900556945.1). GTDB lineage: Bacteria > Bacillota > Clostridia > TANB77 > CAG-508 > CAG-269. Next base: position 963 of record USQP01000008.1, on the reverse strand, counting down.
TCCGGGATGTCCTGAAGCAGCATCATATACTTGTTCTATAATTCCTTTCCTAATCTCCTTTGCCATTTCTTGCAATTCGTCTATTTGCATGATTCTCAAAAAAATCACTCTCCTTTACTCTAAATTTAATATAACACAACTTTATTATTTTTACTACCTTAATAAAAAAATTTCTGTTATATTTTATCTTATGATATAATAACTATATATAAATAGAAAGGACTGGTTATATGTTAGATTATATTGATTATTTAAAAGATGAAATCATAGAAAAAACCCAAGAATTAATTCGCATTCCAAGTGTTTATAGTAACTCAAATGATCCCTTGAAACCATTTGGAGAAAATGCTAATAAGGCTTTAGAATACATTTTAGATTTAGGTAAAAAATTAGGATTTCGAACTAAAAATTTAGATGGATACTGTGGTTATATAGAATTCGGTGAAGGAGAAGAATTAATTGGAATAGTCGGACACTTAGATGTTGTTCCAGAAGGCGAAGGTTGGACTTTTCCCCCATTTAGTGCCACAATTTCCGATAACAAAATATTTGGCAGGGGTGCTGTTGATGACAAAGGGCCTGTTATTAGCTCTCTATATGCCATGAAAGCAGTTATGGAAAATTGCAAAATCCATAAAAGAGTTCGACTAATTTTAGGGCTAAATGAAGAAAAAGATTGGAAATGTATCAAACATTACAAAGAAATTGAGGAGATACCTAATTTTGGCTTTAGTCCAGATGCTGATTTTCCTTGTATTTATGCTGAAAAATCAATTTTAAATTGCTCTCTTTCTATGAAATATGAAAATTCAAATCCTTTTTCTACTATTCAAATTAAAGAAATTGATTGTAAGAATAATGCTTTAAATGTAGTTCCTAAGTTTTGTAGTACAATAATTACAATTGATGAGTCTAAAATAAAAATGCAAGCTGTCTCTTATACACATCTGACGCTGCCGACGA
>USQP01000007.1 GCA_900556945.1 uncultured Clostridium sp. | reverse complement strand
ATTTTTTCTCCTTTCTCTAGTTTTAAAATTATTTTATATTCAACCGATCTCTATTTCTAACACAAGATGTAATATATTATATCTTGTATTAACATCATAAATTTATGTGTTCTCTTCTGTTTTTCCCATTTTTAATTCGTTTAATCTGTCCATTGTCATAAGTACTTCTCTCGGTTTACTTCCTTGATATCCAGAAATGACTCCTCTTTCTTCCATCTGATCGATAATTCTTCCTGCTCTTGCGTATCCCACTTTAAATCTTCTTTGGATAAAAGAAGTAGATGCTTGTCCTGTTTCAACAACAGTTTGAATGGCATCCATTAAGAATGGATCTGTGTCGTCATCTTCTGCCTGTTCTTGTGCAATTTCTTTATCGGTTTTATTACTATTTTCTATACTTTCTAAAATATCTTCACTATAAGTTGCTGTCCCATTTGATTTAATAAAATCTACTATTTTCTCTACTTCATCATCTGATACAAAAGCGCCTTGTACTCTAGATGGCTTTGGTGCTCCTGCTGGGAAGAATAACATATCTCCTTTTCCTAATAATTTTTCTGCTCCTATGCTATCTAAAATTGTTCTTGAATCTACTTGTGAAGATACTGCAAATGCTATTCTAGATGGTACATTTGCCTTTATAAGTCCTGTAATAACATCTACAGATGGTCTTTGAGTCGCAATCACTAGATGCATTCCTGCAGCTCTTGCTTTTTGAGCCAAACGACAAATAGCATCCTCTACATCACTTTTTGCTACCATCATCAAGTCAGCTAACTCATCTATGATAATTACGATTTGAGGTAATTTTCCGGCTTCATTTTCTTTTTCAATTGCTTTATTGTATCCTTTTAAATCACGGACACCTTTGCTAGCAAACTTGTTATAACGATCGTCCATCTCCTGCACCGCCCACGCTAATGCACCAGCTGCTTTTCTTGGATCTGTTACAACTGGAATTAATAAATGTGGTATTCCATTATAAACAGATAACTCTACTACTTTCGGATCTACCATAACAAATTTTACTTCACTTGGTTTGGCATTATAGATAATACTGGTAATAATCGTATTAATACACACACTCTTTCCCGATCCAGTTGAACCAGCAATTAAAACATGTGGCATTTTTGCAATATCTGCTAGCTGAATATTTCCTGCTACATCTTTTCCAAGTCCTACTGTTAACTTCGACTTATTTCCTCTAAATTCGTCACTATCTAATATTTCTCTAAAATGTACTACTTCCTTTTCTTTATTTGGTACTTCGATTCCTACAGCCTGTTTTCCTGGAATAGGAGCTTCAATTCTTATGGTTTCAGCCGCTAAATTTAGTGCAATATCATCTGCTAAATTAGCTATTTTGCTAACTCTAACTCCTTCTGCTGGCTTTAGTTCATATCTTGTAATGGCTGGTCCTACTGATACATTCTCAACTTTTGCAGACACTCCAAAACTATATAAAGTTTTTTGCAATCTTGTTGCTGTATCGGTTAAGGCTTTTGCTCCACCTTTTAAAGCTTTTTTCGATGGTTTGCTTAAAAGTTCTACTGGCGGATATTCATAATGTTCATCTTCTACAATTTGCGCATGCTCTAACTGTAACACAGCTTTTTTCTTTTCTTCTTTTTGCTCTTCTACGTCTTTAAATAAATTGCTATCGATTACATCTGGTTCCATCTCTACTTGTTGCATTTTGCCTTGTTTACTATTTTGTTTTGTTAATGGTTCCAAGTCTTCACCAGAATGATCATATTTCTTTAATGGTGTTTTTTCGTCATTGTTTTCCACAATTCTTCCACCAAAGTTGATTTTTATTTGATTATCCATTGGTGATTTTTCTTCCATTTTAGCAAGCTCTGCCTTCACTTTTCTTTCTTCTCTTAATCTTTTTCTTCTTTGCGCTGGTGTTTCTTCTTGTTCTTCTTGCTTATTTTCTTTTGCTATTTGTTCTTTTCTTTCCAATCTTTCTTCTTTTTTCTCTTCAATCTTATCCAGTATCATGTTTATTATATCAGATAAATTAATTCCAAATGTAAATACTAATAATATAACTGCAATACCGATACAAAGTATGACAGCTCCTATATCCCCTAAAAGTTTCGCAAGTGGCACTGCAGCAACCGCTCCAATTGCTCCTCCTCCTTTACTTTGGGATCCAAAATAATAAGCATCTTTTACCAATTCTGATAATTCCTTTGAAGATTGCAATTCTCCTGATGAAATTTGAAATACGCTAAACACAATGGAAAGACTAATGATTGCAATAATATATTGTATTAGTTTGGAAGATAACTCTTCCCTTCCATCAGACGCTAATTTAATAGCAATAGCAAACATTCCAACAGGAAGTATGTATTGCATGATTCCCATCAGTCCTCCGAAGTATTTCATTTAATTTAATTCCTATTACTCCTGATTTTGTATAAATTAAAACAGCTAAAAGTATACTAAGTACAATTAGCGTTACTACTGCTATATCTAGATTTGATGCTGTTTTCTTTTTCTTTTTATATCTTCTTTTTTTCTTAGCCATTCCACCATTCCTCCTAAGTGCAACTCTTTCTTTGATTTTTAAGTAGTTCTTTCTTTTGCTTAAAAAAGTCAGATTCAAAAGTCCTGGATTCTTTGACTTCTGACATCTGACTTTTGTTTTATTTCAATTCTTTTCTACTATTTTGAATCGTTTTTATGGTATCTTCTAGAGATAATTGCATTAAGTTTATTGCTTCTGTCATGTTCGTTCCTAATTTATTTAATGTTTCATTTAAAACATCTTCCGTGTTAGCTAGTAAACTATCTGCATATTCCTTTGTACCTTTTGAAATCTCTCTTGACATTTCGTTTGCTGTTTCAATAATTTCTGTTTTTTGATCATATGCTTTTCTTGTTATTTCATGTTCATCTATCATAGATATAATTCTATTTTCTGCTTCTTTTACAATTCCATCTGCTTCTTTTTGGGCTTCCACCAAAATACGTTGTCTTTCCTCTTTTACCCATTTTGCTTGCTTTAATTCGTCAGGAAGTTTAATTCTAATTTCTTTTATTAAATCTAGCATTTCTTCTTTGTCAACAATCCCCTTTGAAGAAAATGGTAGACTTCTACTATTTTCTAACAAATCCTCTAATGTTTCTAGTAATGTAAATATTTCCATGGTTTTACCCCTTTCTCATTTTATCTTACTTCTCTTTCAAAAAGATAAGATGTGCACGACCATATCTTCTTTGGTCAATTATTTCTAGTTTCAATTTTTTAATTTGATTTATAACTCTTTCGACTTCATCTGTCTCTATTATCATAATTGAATTCTTATTTATTATTTTTTTATCTAATATGGTTCTTACTGACTCGAACGCTAAATTTGTTTTATAAGGCGGATCGATATAAATGATATCAACCTTTTCCTTTATCTTATTTTCTAACAATTCTTGCGATGATGTATGATACAATTCAGTTTGTTCCTCAGTATGTGTTTTCTCTATATTTCTTTTTATAACCTGTATGGCTTCTTTTGATTTGTCACAAAGAATTACCTTTTTAGCTCCTCGACTTGCTGCTTCCAACCCAATTGCTCCACTTCCAGAAAACAAATCTAAAAATATGCAATCTTTTATTTTAGATTGTATTATATTAAATAGAGATTCTTTTACTCTATCTAATGTGGGTCTTGTATTTTCTCCATCTAATGTATATAATTTGGTCCCTCTTGCTTTTCCACTTATTATTCTCATAATCTACCTTTCTTTGTGATATTAACATTTTATTCTTTTTTCCTTGAATGGTCAATAGTATTCATACAAATGTAACATATATTTAACAGTTCTGTAATATTATCGTTCTTTTGTAATATTTTTCTTGTTTTTTCTATGATTATAGACAGTTCTTTCATTGCTAGCACCTTCATGCTTATAATATATTATTCTTGCAAGACCGCGAAACAATTAAACGAGCGGTTAGCTAATGCGAATGGAGCAACCATCCATTTTTAAGAATTCTGGTAGTTGTGGCACTCAAGATGTAAAAAAATAATATATTATATGCATGAATTGATTAGCAAACTCAAAGAAAGACCATCTATTTCTAGATAGCCTTCTTTTGTATTTCTTTCCTATTTTAATAAATTATGCATCATCTTTATTAACATCTTTTAATAATTCTAATTGAGATATTAATAATGATTCCATTTTTGCTTTATATATATCAAATTGTTTCTTTACGTCTTCAAGCTCTTTTTTCTTAGCAATAATTTCATTTTCTAATTCATTTGCTTGTTTTTGGGCTGTTCCTTTTGCTTCACTTACGATTTGATCTGCTTGTTGTTTTGCTACATTTTTTATGTCCTCTGCTGTTGTTTGAGCCATAACCAATGTGTTTTGTAAAGTTTTTTCTATCATTTTATAGTGTTCTAAACTTTTGTTTAATTCATCTACTTTTGCTTTTAACTCTGTTGCTTCTTTATAATTTTTAGAATAATCTACTGTTAAATCATCTAAAAAATCATCTACTTCTTCCACACTATACCCATTCATCATTTGCTTTGAAAATTTTTTATTTTCTATATCAAGTGGTGTTATCATTCTTTTTCCCCCTTATGAATAGCCATTAGTTTATTCCATTATTTTTTAGCCACGAAACAGAAAGTTTACTCTTCATTTCTTCTCTTGCCATTTCATTTGTAATTTCATAATTAGATGGTGCTACTAAAAAGATAGAATTAGATACTTTTTGGATATATCCATCTAAAGCATATACTCCACCGCTAATAAAGTCAACAATTCTTCTTGCTACATCTTTATTGACATACTCTAAATTAACAATAACTGATTTTTTTTCTTTTAAGAAAGAACAAATTTCATCAGATTGTTCAAATGTTGTTGGTTGTGATATTACCATTTTTATAGCATTTGATTGTGTTTGTGGCATATTTACCACTTTATTTTTTCTTCCAAATAGTTTCTTATCTTCTACTTCTTCCTCTTCTTCTTCATAATCATATACGTTCTCATCTTCATATTCTTCAGGCTCTGCTGAGTCCATTCCAAACAAATCCCATACTTTATTCATTAAAGCTCCTGACATAAAAAAACCTCCTAATTTACTTCCTTTGTTTTATATTTCTAAGTATCTACTTTTTTTGCTATCTTGTCAATATTTTTTTTGAATGTTATTAATTTTTAATATTTTTGTAATATTTTTGTAATATTGCATCTTCAATTGTTTTTACCGTACTGAAACCATAATTTAATCTGAGAGAAAAATGGTTATTCGACTATGCTGAGGTTGTTAACGGTTTACTTATTACATAAATTATTCTATTTTATCTAAATTTGGATTAACTAATACTTCATCATAAAGAGAAATCTTTCGATAGGATCCTATTTCTTTATCTGTAAATCCTAATTCTCTTAATTCCTCACTTGTATAAGCTTCAACAATCGAGTACTTTTCTCCTTGTTTTTTAACTTTTACTAAAATTTTGTTTAAATATCCTGCTCTATTTCTCACCACATAATTCAATTCATCTATCTTTACAATTGCTTGATTTGGCACTTTTAATCCTGAAGCACTCCACCAAATTAAATCAAAAGTTATTTTTCTATAGTTTGTTAATTCTTCTATTTGTTCCGTTAATTTTAGTATAATTACAATGTCTCCATCTTCTTCCTTAATAATATGTACGATTTCTGCTGGTACTTCCACATTATTAGACAACCTTACTTTAACATTATCTTCTACTTTTGCATTTTTTGCTTCATCTGATGAAGTAATCGTTGCGATATAACAAGAAAAATTATCAATTACTTTCCCACATTCTTCATTTGTTGCCACTATTTTCCCTGTCTTCAAATCTAAACTTTCTAAATATTCTTTACTTAATGCTCCAAAATTATCTGGTGTTAATGTTTCCTCTAATCCATCTACCCTATAAGATACTAATCCACTCATTGGTGCTTTTACATACTCAGCTCCTGAATTTAATTGACTTTCATATTTTTTTCTTTCTTCAATTAATTGTCGCAAATAGGAACCTTGTGGACTTGATTCACCTGCCATTTTCGCTTTTTTGGAAACCAAGTTGTCAATTTCTTTCTTGTATTCCGTTAGTTTTGCCACATCTGTAATTTCACTAATATTTTCAATTTTTTCATCAATTTGATTTTCTAATAGTTTTGTATCTGCTGTTAGTAAACTATTATCGCTTGTCATTGTCTCTTGAATTTTCGTATCTAACTCTGCTATTTTTTGTTTTAATTCCTCTTCATTCACACTATAATATCGAAATATATTTTCATTATTGGCTGCCCTTTCCCCTTCTGTTACAATTGGTTCCATTCCATTTTTGTAATTTTGCCCTTTTACTACCTTTTCGTTTCTGATAACATATCCAATATTAGTTTCTTCTTGATATAACTTTCCCTCTTCTATCGTAAATACATCTGTCGGCTGTTTGATCAAGAGATAAATAATATAAATCAAATAAATGATAATCAGTATCAACGCAACACTTAAAATAATTCTCTTTTTATGCTTATTTTTATGGTTTTTCTTAGTGTTTTTAACTTTTTTTATAGCATCTTCTGTTTTTTCTTGTTTTTTCAACTTAACTCTCATCCCTTCTCAGGTACAAATCTAGTTTGGAAAATAAACGGTTATCCAAATCTTTGATCTAGCAACGACAGTTATATGGCATTGCTAAATTGTTATTTTTTAAACCATCTTCTCCAAAATAATTTTTATATTATTTTGTAATTCATCTTGTGCATCTAACCATGTTGTCTGTTTATTCTTTCTAAACCATGTTAATTGTCTTTTAGCATATCTTCTAGTTTCTTGTTTTATTTTGTCTATCATTTCTTCTTTCGTTATTTTTCCATCTAAATATTCAACTACTTCTTTATAACCAAGTCCTTGCATCGCTGTTGGGAATCTTTTATATTTTTGATATATTTCTTTTACTTCATCAATTAAACCTTGCTCAATCATCATGTCAACTCTTTTATCAATTCTTTCATAGAGTTTATTTCTATCCCAATTTAAAGCATAGACTTGATAATCATATTCTACCTCTTTTTTTCTTGATTCTTTTTCTTGCTCTGTTTTATTTTTTCCTGTAGCATGATAAATTTCCAATATTCTTAATATTCTTTTCTTGTCATTTTTACTTATCTTTTCGATTGCTTCAGGGTCAATCTTTTTAGCTTGTTCATATAATTCTTCTAAACCTTTTTCATCTACTTGTTTCTCTAAATAATTTCTATATTTTTCATCAAACTCTATGCTCTGATATTCTATTTCATAAATCAGACTATCTATATATAATCCTGTTCCTCCAACTATAATAGGTGTTTTTCCTTTTTGTAATATTTCTTTTATTGCTTTTTTAGCATCCTTTTTGTAATCTGCCACACTATATCTTTCATCTGGTGACACAAAATCAATCAGATAATGTTGAATTCCTTGCATTTCTTCTTTCATCGGTTTAGCTGTTCCAATATTCATATCCTTATAGATTTGCATCGAATCGCAAGAAACAATCTCTCCGTCAACTTTTTTTGCTAATTCTATTGATAGTGCTGTCTTTCCAGATGCAGTTGGACCACATATTACAATTACTTTTTCCTTTTGTCCAGTTGGGGACGTTTCCTTTTGGACATTTTGTCCAATTAGAAATACTTCTTGTCCATCATTGTTATTCATTTAAAAAACCTTTCCTTGCGAGATTTTTAATATTCCTTGTTGTATATCCTTCATATATCCACATTCTAAAAGTATACAAATTAGAAATATTCCTATCATAATAAACATTTTCTTCCAAAAAACTTTTTGTTCTATCTCTCCTTCATATATCTTGTTCATCAGCTTTGCTACATAAGGTAGTATAACAATAGAATTCACTCCTGTAAAAACTGCTACTAAAACATTTCGAATCTTTTTTTCTATGATAATTTCTTCATATTTCATCCCATTCTTAGATATATAAAATATAACTAAAGTTATGATACAGGTTATTAGCACTCCTATCGCGATTACTAACATTTTCTTTGTTTTTGCTATCCCACCTAAATTATTCCAAGTCCATGCAATTGATACTAAATATATTGCTATTATTATTATCCCTATAATAAGTGCCATTCCTATTCTCCCTTTATTATTTTCTCGCAAATTTTCTTTCAATGTCGTATTTTGTCATTTTTATAGCGGTTGGTCGTCCATGTGGACATGTAAATGGATTTGGTAATTTTAATAATTGATCCATTAATTTTTCAACTTCTTCTATTGTTAGTGCCATGTTAGCTTTTACTGCTGCTTTACATGCAACAGTTGCTATGAATTTTTCTTCTTTCTCTTGTTTTGCCGTTCTTGCTACTGTATTAATCTCATCTAAAGTTTCCAAGAATAGTTCTTTTGTATCCAAATCAACACAAACTGTTGGTACACCTGTCAATTTTATGGTATTTTCTCCAAACTCTTCTAAGCTGAACCCTGCTTGTTCAAACATACTTATATTCTCTTTGGCTATGTCCATTTCTTTATGTGTTAATGTTATCACATCTGGTAGTAATAACATCTGTGAATCCTTTGTTTTTTCGCTATAATAGTTTTTCTTCACTTTTTCATACATAATTCTTTCATGTGCAGCATGTTGATCTAAAATATACATTTCTTTATCTATTTCTAATATGATATAAGTCTTGAATACAATTCCTATGAATTTGTATGCTGGTTTTTGGAATTCTTCTTGCGTTTCAAAAACAGATATATTATCTTTTATAATGTCTACTGCGTTATCCTTTTTTTCTTCCTCTTCTTGTTCCATGATTGGCGCTGTTCCAAATAATTTGGTATACATTTCATTAAAATCTTGTGATACCACTTGAGGATTATTATTTAATTCCTCCATTTTTTGTTTAATTTGATTAAATTCTTCTTTATCATCCTTCTCAAGATTATATTCCGTTTCTGTATCTTTTACTCCATCCGTTTTTATAGTTTCTTTTTCTAATTCATTTTCCATTTTTGTCTTCATTTGTTTTAATTGCTCTAAAACATCAGATGTGTCAATTGGATTTCCTATTTTTTCAACTGCATTTGTTTGTTGTTGCAATGCTTTTGGTATCTCTTCTGTTTGGTTTTCTGTTTTTTTATTTTCATAAATATCTTCTAAAATATTCGTTTTTATCTTGCTCTCCTCTTCTGTGTATTTTTCTATTTGTTTTTCATTTTGTTTTCTAAATGCAAATAGTCCTCCACTTTCACTTTCTCTTTTTGCTTCTCTTATATTTTTTAATCTTTCTTCAAAGCTTAACGGTGTTCTTTCAATTGTATTTTCACTTTTGGCATTACCTTTATCCGTATTGGCTACCAATTCCCCTTTCAATAAAGTATCTTTTATAGCATGATAGATAGACTGGAATACTTTATTTTCCTCTTGAAATCTAACTTCTAATTTAGCTGGATGTACATTTACATCAACTTTAGCCGGATTCATTTCTAGATTTAATACAACAAATCCAAATTTTCCAATTGGAATTAAACCTTTATAGGCTTGTTCTGTTGCTGCTGTTAATGTCTTATCTTTGATATATCTTTTATTGACAAAAAATAATTGATTGGAACGATTTGATCTTGCAATCTCTGGCTTTCCTATTACTCCTGAAATCGCAATATCTTCATATTGATAAGAAACCTCCATAATTCCATTTGAAACATCTTTACCATATATGCTATAAATAACACTTTTTAAATCACCATTTCCATTCGTTTGAATAACTGTTTTTCCTGTATTGATTAATTGAATAGCAATATTAGGATTTACTAATGCGATTCTGGTAATAACATCTTCTATGTATCCAGATTCTGTATAATCTTTCTTTAAAAATTTATATCTAACAGGTGTATTAAAAAATAAATTTCTTACCGTAATAGTCGTTCCTGTTCTACATCCCGTTTCTTCTTTTTCTAAAACATTGCCAGCTTCTACTACCACCCTATATCCTATTTCTTGTTCCTCTGTTTTTGAAATCATTTCTACATTTGCAATTGCTGCAATACTAGCTAAAGCCTCTCCTCTGAATCCCATAGATGTTACACTATCTAAATCTTCAGCAGATCTTATTTTACTAGTAGCATGTCTTTCAAATGCAATTTCTAAATCATCTTGTGCAATTCCTTTTCCATTATCTGTTACTTTTATATAGGAAATTCCACCATTTTTGATTTCTACTGTTATATTGGTTGCTCCAGCATCAATTGAGTTTTCTACCATTTCTTTGATAACGGATGCTGGCCTTTCAATCACTTCTCCTGCTGCTATTTTATTAATAGTTAAATCATCTAATAAAACTATATTTCCCATTTCATTTTATCCTCCGCTTTTTCTTTTTTGTCTCTTTGTTTTTTATTATATCATTAGTTTTTCTATTTTGTATAGTTTTTTCGAAAGTTTTTTGGATATTTTTTTACATAAAAATAGCGTGATTTCATTTTCGATTTTTTGAAATCACACTGTTCATAAAACAATTATAAAATATTTATTCTTCTTCTTTTTTGCTTGCTAATTGTTTTTCTAGTTTTGTAGTCATTCCTAATAATGTAAATAAATATACGATAATTACCATTGGCATAGTTAGTCTTCCTATTGGTATTCTTGTGATAGCTATCACACTAAATAACGTAACTTGTGCAATAACAGAAATAAATAGTACTTTTAATAAAGTTTTGATCGTTCCTAATTTTCTATATCTTATCATCATATATGCTAAAATTATAATTGTTGCAATTGAAAAAGTCATAACATATGGTTTTAATAAATCTCTTCCTCTTGTATGCGGAATCGTCACAATCTCTGTGCTATCTGCTGTTAATTCTATTCCATATTTTTCATTTATTTTATTGATTAAAGTTTGTTTTTGTTCTTCTGTTATCTCTTTTGTTATAATACTTACTGTATCTTCATATACTTCTACTTTTTGAATCATTACTTCTTGATTTGGAAACACTTCATTGGTTATATTTTTTATATCCGCTATTTCAAAACTATTTTCTAAATATAATTCTACCTTTTTTGTTTCTTGCATTCTTAAATCAAAGTTAAATCCTAATGTAAATGTTATTCCTAATCCCGCTATTATAATAATGGCAAGAATAATCATGGTTATTTTTTGTTTTCTCGTTATTTCTTTCATGATATCATGACCTCCTATTCATTGGTTTCTATTTTTAATAAATTATTTGTTACTATAAAGTTATAAATTGCGATTAATACAATTCCCCAAAACATTACCATTCCTAAACTACTAATAGGAGCCCATCCTGCAAAGCAGAATGTTATTACTGCAATAGCAATTGGTAGGATTGTTATAAAGAATTCTTTATAAGTTTCTTTTACCATTTGCTTCATCATCTCTTTGTCTAATTTTTCTTTCTTTAATTTAGATAATAGTTTGTTCATAAACATATAATTTAATATCAGTATGATAACAATTCCTAAAATTCCTTGTATTGATAATGTAACATTCGCATATCGAATTAATAGCAATAAAATAGATGCCAATCCAATATAAGATATTGAACCTAATAATCCAGTTAATTTATATCTTACTATCCATATCATTAATGAAAGTAATACAATTCCAGCTATTGTATATTTAATTACATTTAATTGTTGATTCGTTATATCCGATCTGTCTCTTATACACATCTCCGAGCCCACGAGACGCG
>USQP01000006.1 GCA_900556945.1 uncultured Clostridium sp. | reverse complement strand
ACATAGAATATTCCAATAAATGTATAGGATATATCTTTAAAAGATGTTTTCATATCAGTTGCAACTACTTGTGCAAAAAGTATAATTAAAATAGTTGGTACACCTAATGTTACAATTATATTTAAATATTCCTGTGGAACTACATGTATCAATGCAATACTAAAACAGCTTAAATATCCAATCCATTTTACTGGTTTTGATACTTTAGCTACTGCATTAAAATATTCACTCATTGCAAGTATTGCAATAATTGATAATGCTATATCTACTACAATTTTATTTCCTATTAAAAAAACTAATACAACTAATGGGAAACCTAATAGTCCTGAAGTTATTCTTTTTATATCCATATTTATTCCTTTCTTGTCGAAAAGATAAATTCTCTTCGATTTCTCTTTTCTTATTCTAATTTGCACCAAATTTTCTAGTTCTTTTTTGATATTCTATAATTGCTTTGTCTAAATCTTCTTCTTCAAATTCCGGCCAATTTTTATCCAAAAATAAGAACTCAGAATAGACAAGTTGCCATGGTAAAAAATTACTTAATCGTAATTCTCCACTTGTTCTAATTAATAAATCCGGATCTGGTTGTCCTTTTGTATATAAGTTATCTGATATCATTTCTTCTGATATATCTTCTATTTCTATTTCTTTGTTTTTTACATCGGTTGCTATCTGTTTAATCGCTTTTATTATTTCATCTCTACCACCATAGTTTAATGCAATATTAAAAGTAACTCCTGTATTATCTTTTGTTCTCTCCATACATTTTTTAATACTTTTTTGCATTCCTTCTGATAAAGCTGTTATATCTCCCAATACCTTTACCTTAATATTTTCAGTATCTGCTCTTTTAGAATATTCATCTAAATAACTTTGTAGCAACATCATTAAAGCCTTCACTTCGTCTTCTGCCCTTTTCCAATTTTCTGTTGAAAATGCATAAACAGTGATATATTCTAATCCTATTTTATTAGCATACCTTACAATCTTTTCTAATGTTTTTGCTCCTTCTTTATGTCCAAAGCTAGCTGGTTTTCCTTTTGCTTTTGCCCATCTTCTATTTCCATCCATAATGATAGCAATATGCTTTGGCATGGATTCTTTATCAAAATTCATTCTTTTTCTCCTTTTGTTGTTTTTTACTTGTCTTTATTCATTATTTATTTCTAGTTTCTATATAGCAAGCTAATTCTTTCAAAAATCTCGCCTTATCGCCATATTCTTTTAACTCGTCAATTGCTTCTTTTGTTATTTTTTCTAGAATTTCTTTTGCCCCTTGAAGTCCATATTTTGAAACATAAGTACACTTTTCTAACTCTTTGTCATTCCCTACCGGTTTTCCTAAAATTTCTTCGTTTCCTTCTTCTGATAATATGTCATCTTTTATTTGGAATGCTAATCCTATTTTTTCAGCATATCTTGTTAATTTTTCTAAATCTTTTTCATTGGCATCCGCTAAAATTGCTCCCATTCTAGCACATAATCTTAAAAGAGCACCCGTCTTATTCTCATGAATATATTCTAAACATTCATCCGTTATTTGCTTTCCCTCATATTCTGTATCAATATATTCGCCTGCAATCATCCTGTCCACAGAAATAGAAAATTCATTAAATACTCTTATTTTGTTTTTTAGTTCTTCTTTTTCTGTCTCTTTTAAATCTTCACTAATTACTATATAAGCCTGATTTAGCAATCCATCTCCTGCTAAAATCGCAGTTGCTTCATTAAACTTCTTATGATTAGTTGGCTTCCCATGTCTAAAGTCATCATCATCAATTGCAGGTAAATCATCATGGATCAATGAAAAATTATGTACCATTTCGATTGCCACTGCATATGGCATACATTTTTTAGTATCTTGTTTAAAGATTTCATAAGCTGCTAGCACTAAAATTGGTCTTAATCGTTTTCCCCCTGCCATAAGACTATATTCCATAGCATTGTTTAATTTCTTTTCTGGAGCTTCTTGTTTTCTTAAATATTTCTGTAGTTCACTATTTATTTGTTCTTGATATTTTTTTAATTGTTCTTTAAAATCCATATTTGGCTCCTTAGCTATTTATACTGACATAATTTCTTTTTCTTTTGTCTCTAATATTTTATCTATTTCTTCTATATTTTTATCCGTTATTTTTTGAATCTCACCTTCTGCTTGCTTTAATTCATCTTCTGTCATAATTCCTTCTTTTTGCTCTGCTTTTGCTTTATCAATTCCTTCTCTTCTAATAGATCTTATCGCCACTTTTGCTTCTTCTGCCATTTTTCTTATATCTTTTGCTAATTCTTTCCTTCTCTCTTCATTTAATTCAGGAAAAGCTAGTCTTATTACTTTTCCATCATTATTTGGATTAATTCCAATATCAGATGCCAAAATTGCTTTTTCAATTTCTTTTAAAACGCTAGCATCCCATGGCTGAATCACAATTAATCTAGCCTCTGGAACAGATACACCTGCTACTTGATTAATTGGCGTTGGTGTTCCATAATAATCAATTTTCACCTTATTCAAAATTGCAGGATTTGCTCTTCCTGCTCTTACCTCTGATAATTTTTCGCTATAAACACTAATTGACTTTTCCATTTTGTCTTTTAAACTTGTATAATCCATCTTTCTCTCTCCTTTTTTTGAGACATGGGGGACACCCCTTTTTTGTCTCATGTTTTTTGTCGAATTTTGTATTTTCGACATAATTCTACTTTATTTTGAGACACTTATCCACTGTCCCTCGTGTTTCATTTTACAATCGTTCCTATTTTTTCTCCCTTTACTGCTCTCACTATATTTTCTGGATCTTCGATTCCAAATACTAATAGTGGCATGTGATTATCTCTACACATTGCAGTTGCTGTTGAGTCCATTACTTTTAAGTCTTTTTCTAGTACTTCCATATAAGAAATCTCTTCATATCTTTTAGCTGTTGGATCTAGTTTAGGATCTGCTGAATATACAGCATCAATTGATTTTCCTAGTAATATAATATCTGCGTTTATTTCTGTTGCTCTTAATACTGCTGCTGTGTCTGTTGTAAAGTATGGGTGCCCTGTACCACACGCAAATATAACAACTCTTCCCTTTCCTAAATGCTTTTCTGCTTTTCTTTGAATAAATGGTTCTGCTATTTCTCTCATTTCTATTGCTGTTTGCACTCTTGAATAAATTCCTCGTGTTTCTAAAGCATCTTGAAGAGCTAATCCATTCATAGCAGTTGCAAGCATTCCCATATAGTCTGCTGTTGTTCTTTCCATTTGATGTCCATTTCTTCCTCTCCAGAAGTTTCCTCCTCCTACAACAATTGCAACCTGTACTCCCATTTCTACGATTTCTTTTATTTTATCACATATTTTTCCTACAGTCTCTACGTCTACTCCTGTCTTTTGTTTCCCTGCTAATACTTCTCCACTTAATTTTAAAAGTACCCTTTTATATTTGAGCTCTGTCAATTTTTCCACTCTCCCTATATTTTATTTAACAGGCTTATTCTATCATATTTTTTTAAAAAATACAGTACTTTTTTGATATTTTATTAATTTTTTAGAATATAAAAAAGAAAACAGCTTTCTACTGTTTTCTTTCTAATTTCCTATTTTAATTGATTCATTACTTCTTCCGCAAAATTTTCTTCTTTTTTCTCAATTCCTTCCCCTTTTTCGAATCTCGCAAATTCTACTACTTCTGCATCTTTTTCTTTTAATAATTGAGATACTTTCATATTTGGATCTTTAACAAATTCTTGATCAACTAGGCAAATTTCACTAAAGAATTTTCCAATTCTTCCTTGTACTATTTTTTCAGCAATTGCTTCTGGTTTTCCTTCATTCATTGTTTGAGCTTTTAAAATTTCTTTTTCTTTTTCAACTCTTTCAGCTGGGACAGAAGCTTCGTTTAAGTATTCTGGTTTAGCAGCTGCAATTTGCATGCAAATATCTTTTGCAACTTCACTATTTCCTTTTTTCATATTTACTAAAACTGCAATTTTTCCATCTCCATGAATATATTTTTCTACTAATCCTTCGGATTCAAATCTTGCAAATCTTCTGATATTCATATTTTCACCAATTGTAGCAATTTTATCAACTAATACTTCATTAACTGTCTTTCCTGGTACTTCAATTGATTCTTGTGCTAATAATTCTTCTACGTCTTTTGGATTTTTCTCTACTACTTGTTTTGCAACATTCATAACAAATGTTTTAAATTCTTCGTTTTTAGCAACAAAGTCTGTTTCTGAATTTACTTCTACAATAGCTCCTATTTTTCCATCTTCTGAAATATAAGCTTCTACTAAACCTTCTGCAGCAACTCTTCCTGATTTTTTAGCAGCTTTTGCAATTCCTCTTTCACGTAATAATTCAATTGCTTTTTCCATATCTCCATCTGTTTCTGTTAAAACTTTTTTGCAGTCCATCATGCCTGCACCTGTCTTTTCTCTTAAATCTTTTACTTGACTAGCTGTAACCATTTTCTATTTCCTCCCTTTATTTAATTTTAAACACTTTTTATTGAGCAAAATAAATTTTAGACTAAAATAATAAAGAAGAATAGAGCAGAAAGCTCTACTCTTCCTTTATCTTTTATTATTCTTCTACTTTTTCTTCTTCGTTTGCTACTACTTCTTCAATTGTTGTAGCTTCTTCTGTTTCTACTTCTTCTGAAACTTCTTCCATTTCTGGTTCGAAACTTTCTCCTTGTTTTCCTTCAATGACAGCATTTGCCATTACATCAGCTATTAATTTAACAGCTCTTATGGCATCATCGTTTCCTGGTATTGGGTAATCTAATTCTTCTGGATTACAGTTTGTATCGACTAAACCTACAACTGGAATTCCTAATTTTTTAGCTTCTAATATAGCTATTCTTTCTTTTTTTGGATCGACTAAGAAAATAACTCCTGGTAATTCATTCATTTCTTTAATTCCACCAAGATTTCTTTCTAGTTTTTCCATTTCTTTTTTTAATAAGATTACTTCTTTTTTAGGTAATACATCAAATGTACCATCTGCTTCCATTGCTTCTAAGTCTTTTAATCTTTGAATTCTTTTTTGTATTGTTCCAAAGTTTGTTAGCATTCCTCCTAACCATCTTTGATCAACATAGAACATACCACATTTTAATGCAGCTTCTTTCATGCATTCTTGTGCTTGTTTTTTTGTTCCTACAAACAATACTGTTTTTCCTTCTTCTGCTTGTTCCTTTATGAAGCTATATGCCTCATCTAATTTTTTTGATGTCTTTTGTAAATCAATGATGTGAATTCCATTTCTAGCTTGGAATATATATTCTGCCATTTTTGGATCCCATCTTCTTGTTTGATGTCCAAAGTGAACACCTGCTTCTAGTAATTGTTTCATTGCAACTACTGCCATTTTTCATTCCTCCCTTTTTGTTTTTCTTCCACAAAGTTCTTCGCTTTCTAGGACCTAATTTGCTAGGCACTTCCCTTAAAACTCTCTTTGTGTGATTAATACGCTCATTATTGTACCAAATTTTTCTACTAATTGCAAGTATTTGATGAAAATAATTTATTTTTCTTTGTTACTGTTCACTCTTATTAACTTTAAATACCACAAGGAGTTTATATATTAATCTTTTGAAGTCAAGACTCGGACCAGTGTCTCTTTGGCTATATTTCGACACAAAATATTACTTTTTTGCATATTATCTACAAAGAGCTTATTCTTTTAATTTTCTTGAAAGGAGGTTACTTATGAAATTTAAACATATAAAAAAATATACTATCTTTAGTGCTTTATTTACTTTATTTTTTATTTTTACATTTTCTATTGAATCTTTTTGTTTTGGTCCTTCTAGCAATCAAATTTTTCAAGGAATTGATGTTAGTTCCTGGCAAGGAGATATTGATTTTTCAGCTGTGAAAAATTCTGGCATCGATATTGTTTATATTAAATCCAGTGAGGGTAGTAATTATATTAACCCTTATTTTGAGTCAAGCTACTCTAATGCAAAGGCAAATGGTTTGAAAGTAGGATTTTATCATTATGTAACAGCTAGAACCACACAGCAAGCTATTGAAGAAGCTAATTTTTTTGCTCGAGTAATTCGTGGAAAATCTCCCGATTGTAAACTAGCTATGGATTTCGAGAATTTTGGTAATTTGTCTATTTCTCAAATTAATGAAATTTCTATAACATTCTTGGAGACTTTAGAAAACGTAACAAACTCAGAAGCAGTTATTTATAGTAATGCTTATTCTGCCAGAACCATTTTTAGTGATTCTTTAACAAAATATCCTCTTTGGGTAGCCAATTATGGTGTCAGCCAACCAGAGGCAAATGGGAAGTGGAATACTTGGGTTGGTTGGCAATATACAAGTACTGGATCTGTAAATGGTGTATCTGGCTACGTTGATCGAAATCAATTCACAGATGGTGTTCTCTTGTCGTCTACTTCTCCTTTACCAAGTCCTGAAGTACCTGAAACTCCATCAACTGAAAATACAATTTTATATACCGTAAAACGTGGAGATACCTTAAGCGAAATTGCAATGAAATTTGGTACAACTGTATCATCTATTGTAGCTCTAAATCCTTCCATTAAAAATCCTAATCTGATTTACCCAGGTCAACAATTTACTATTCAAACAAACGCTAATACTTCTCAAATAGAAGATACCGTTTATATTGTAAAATCTGGAGATACTTTAAGTGAAATTGCTTTAAAATATGGTACCACTGTTAATTCTTTAGTTCAAATCAATCAGATAAAAAATAAAAATCTGATTTATCCAGGTGAAAGAATAATTATTCGTTCATCAAATACGATTTCAGGCGGTCAAAACTCTTGTGGTAAAATACTATATCAAATTAAGTGGGGTGATACTTTAAGTGAATTAGCAATCCGCTATCATTCTACTGTGGAAGAAATTGCAAAGATTAATAATATTGCAAATCCTAATTTAATCTACGCAGGTACTACAATTCGAATTCCAAATTGTAGATAATACAATAAAAACATAGAAATAATTTTCTATGTCTTTTTCTATTTATAAAGTTGCTCCTATCATTCCTGCATCATTTCCTAAAACTGCTGTTTGAATTTCAACATTTTCATTCATTTTTTCTTTTAATTTAGGTAGTAAAATATCTTTAAAATGTACAAAACTACCTCCTATTCCTATCATTTCTGGTTCAAAAATCTTAATTAGATTTATGATTCCTATGCTTAAATCTTCAATATACTCTTCTATTACATTATTTATTTCTTCATACTTATCATCTTCTGGTTTAATATTACGAAGGATTTCTAGTAATTCTTCTCCTCTGGTTGTTTCATCTTTTCCTAAAACCTCTCTTAATTTGTTCTTTAAAGCTTTCATCGAGGCATATCTTTCGAAACATCCTTCTCTACCGCAATAACAAGGTATCCCTTTTTTATTAATTACCATATGTCCAAATTCATATGCAGCTTTTTCACCTGATTTTAATAGTTTTCCTTCTAAAAAAGCTGCCCCTCCTATTCCCGTTCCGAGGGTTAAAAATAAACTTGTAGGATATCCCTTTAAACATCCATATGCATTTTCTGCCATTGCTGCACATTTAGCATCATTTCTTATGGTAATTGGTTTTTTAATTTTCTGCTGTAATTTTTCTACAAGTGGATAATTTTTTATTCCTAAATTTCCACTACTTAAAATCATTCCCTCTTTCGCTCTTCCTGGAATAGCAATTCCTATTTCGTAAATTTTGTATTTTTTTTCAAATAATTTCGTATGTTCTATTATATATTCTTCTATATATTTTTTAATATTTTTCTTTTCCGTACTTGTTAATCTTCTTTCAATTTTTTCTACTATTCTTCCCGTTTCATCCACTACACCAATTGCTATATGACTTCCACCTATATCCACTCCAATTTTCATTTTCATCATCCTTTCTCTGGTGACAAATGGGGTAATTGTGTCCAAAAGGAAACGTCCCCAATTGGACATTACACGCCATAGGCTGAGAATAAGAAATTTCCCATATATACTTGAATACATGGCACTAGTACGACTAATACGAAGAATATTAGTACGACTCCCACAATGGCATATACTACTTCTGGCAATACCTTCATTATTTTTTGCATGATATTATCGATATCCATTTCCATATATTCTACTAATTTTTCCATCATTTCTGTTAAATCTGTTTGCATTCCTATTTTTAACATTTCTGTTATCATTGGACTTGCTAATCCTGATTTTTCAAATGGTTCTATCCATGATGAACCTGTTAATATGTTATTAATCGATGTTTCTACTAGTGATAGTAGTACATAGTTTTGTGCTACATTTTTGCTAACTTCTAAGGCTTCTTGTATTCTCATTCCATTTTTTAAATTCAATAACATTGCTTTCATCAACCTTGAAAAGTCAATTGCAAAAATCAGCTCACCAAATATCGGCATTTTGTATTTAAAATAATGAAAATTATATTTTCCTTTTGGCGTATTAATATAAAATAAAATTCCCGCTACAATCGCTACAATAATCACTACTGGTATATACCAATACAGGATTAGGTTATCAACAAAATTTGCAAACCACAAAGTAACAGCAGGTAACGTCTCTTCTGTCCCTATTTCATCAAATATTCCTTGAATTGCTGGTATAGCAACTAAAGTTCCTACAACTAACATAACCAACAATAATGTAAATTGTATGATATTAGGAATTAAAATATTTCGTAGTTTCTTATTTAATGCTTCCGTGTCATCTAAGTACTTTACCGCTTGTTCTAAGGCATTTGTTAAAGAACCTGATAATTCTCCAACCTTTATCATGTTTATATAAATGTAAGGAAATACATTTGAATAGTACTCCATGGTAGTATACATATTTTCTCCCGCTTCAACACCAGCCAAAATATCTTCTAATATTCCCCTAAAAGATAAATTTTCTGTACTTTGAATAATTGTATTTAAAGCATGAATATTATTAAAATTGGCTTTTTTCAACAAATAGAAGTTTTGTGTAAATACAACAATATCTCTTGTTGTTATTTTTTCTGTTTTTGCAAAATACAAATTAATTTTTTCTTTTGTTGATAATGTTCTTTGCTTTTCACTTCCAATTTGTGTTGTATTAACGTTTTTCATAATTTCTTGTATATCTGTTACATTTCTCTTTTGTCTTTTAAGAGCTTTTCTAGATTTGTATGCTAATTGTTCAATTGAAATTGGTAATAAGTTATTATTTTTCAAAGTTTTTACTAAATGTTGTTTACTAGCAGCTTCTACCTTATTTTTCACGACCACTCCAGTTTTTGTCATTGCCTTATACATATAGGTAGGCATGGTTTTCTTCCTCCCTTCTTGCTATCTTCCTCTTTTTATTTTTAATTGCATAATTGTTCTATTTAAAATTTCTATATTTTTTTCCTCAATTTGGGATTTTGCTTGATCTAATGTAATTTTATCTTGTACAAATAGCTCAGCTAATGAATTAATTAATCCAATACTTCCCTTTTCAAGATTACTTTGTATCGCATCTTCAATTTCTGATACACTTAACTTTTCTTTTCGAATAATCCCTGCCACAATATTGTCTACCACCATTACTTCTGGAACTAATACTAATTTTCCATCTGTCCCTTTTAAAAGTCTCTGTGATACAACTAGTTTTAACAAAGCAGATAATAAATATTTAACCGATTCTTGATCTCTTACTTCATAGAAGTTTATCATTCTATCAATGGTTTCTGCACAAGATTTTGTATGTAATGTCCCAATTACTAAATGTCCAGATTCAGCCATTTCAATAGCAGCTTCCATGGTTACTTTATCGCGAATTTCTCCTATTACAAGGATATCACAGTCTTCTCTTAATGAGTTTTTTACACCATCGCTAAAGGTTAAACTATCTCTTCCTTTTCCTACTTCTTTTTGCACAATTAGAGATTTTTTGGAATGATGTTTATATTCTACTGGATTTTCTAACGTTAAAATCTTTTTATTTTGATTTTCATTGATATAATTAATAAGTGCATTTAGTGTTGTTGTTTTTCCAGAGTTTGTTTTTCCCGTTACTAAAATTAGTCCTTGTGTTTGATATGTCATTCTTCTTACAATGTCTGGTACTCCTAAGGATTCATAAGGTGGTAATTCATTCTTTATTAATCTTAGTGTACATAATGGAATATCATCCGATAAAGATATATTTACTCTTAAACGTATATTTTTATATTCATAGGACATATCTAATCTTCTCGTTGCATTAAATACTTCGTCTTTATCTACATTTCCTTTCACTAAATAATCATAAATTTCACTCATATCCTCTGGTGTTAAAATTTCACTTTCTTCAATCGGAATTAAATCTCTTGCAATTCTAAGCATCGGCTTGTTTTGACATATTAAGTGAACATCCGAAGCATCTAATTCTATTGCTTTGTCTAATATTTCATCTAAATTCATAATTTGTTTCCTCCTTTGTCACCTAATAAATTAATAATTTTTTATTTAATTCTTCTAAAGTAGTATATCCTTGTATAATCTTTCTGATTCCATCTATCACTAATGGCTCATACCCTTGTTCAAAAGCTTTATTTCTTATTTCCACGCTTGATTTTCCATTCATAATTTCCATTTTTATTTCATCTGATATATTTAATATCTCAAAAATTCCAATTCTATCATAATAGCCTGTATGATTACAATGTTTACATCCTACCGCATCATATGTTTTTCCACTTAAATCAAATTGTATCTTGTATTTTTCTCCAATTTTTTCCATTCTTTCTTTTTCTTCTTTTGTAAATTCTCTTTCTTTTTTACATTCCGGACATAATCTTCTAACTAACCTTTGGGATAGCGTTGTAGCTAAAGTACTTGCAATGTCATAATCGGAAAGACCCATTTTTCTTAACCTAGTAATAACTTCTATACTATCAATGGTGTGTATCGTTGATAAAACATAATGACCTGTTTGTCCAGCTTGTATGGCTATTTCTCCTGTTTCTTTATCTCTTATTTCTCCTACTAGTATGATATCAGGGTCTTGTCTTAAAACCGTTCTTAATGAACCTGAAAAAGATGATTTATTATCAATTTCTATTTGATTTAATCCTTCAATTCTTATTTCTACTGGATCTTCAATTGTGGTAATATTAATTTCTGGTTGATTCAAGTGATCGATGATGCTATATAAGGTTGTCGTTTTTCCCTCTCCTGTTGGAGCAGCAACTATTGTAATGCTATTCTTTTTATGAATACTTTTTGTTAATTCTTCTTCTGTACCGGGAAATCCCAATTCAAATATATTTCTAATTTTTTCATCTTTTTTTAATAATCTTAAAACGAATTTTTCTCCATAAACATTTGGCTGTGAAGATACACGAATATTATAATCATCATAAATTAAAATCCTACCATCTTGTGATTCTTGTTTTTCTTGGTGCATATTAGAAATTGCTTTTAATCTTCCCACTATCTGACTTTGTTTATTCTTTTCAATATTAACTGCTGTAAATAGTTCTCCATCAATTCTATATCGAACTCTTACTTTGTCTTTCATCGGTTCTATATGAATATCGCTCGCTCTCCTATCCATCCCTGTTTTTATGATGCTATCCACTAATCCTGTAATCGTATCATTTCTTACATTATTTTCAAAGTTGTTGGTTGCGGTTCCTTCTAATGATTTTAGTATTCTATCGATATCACTTTCAAAAGTAATGTAACTTTCCATAACTAAGCCTTTATTTAATAATAGTAATCTCACTGTGTCCATAATCTTGGTATTTACGTTATTTGCAAAACACACTTTTATTTTTCCTGAAGTTATTTCGAAAGGAATGGCTTTATTCTTTTTTGCCACATCTAAAGAAATATAGTCAGTTAATTTAACTTTTATTGTTCTACTATCTAATATAATTCCTCTTGTCCCTAGAATCTCACCAATTGCTTCTATTAACTTATTTGGTTCACATACATCTAATATATATAAGATATCACCCAATTTCTTATTCGGATGTTCTCTCTGATATTTTAAAGCCTCCTCTATATCGTTTTCCGTTACGACACCTCTTTTTACTAATTCTACTCCAATTGGTTGTCTTCTCCTCATATCCATAAGTTTTTCTTCCTTTCTTCCGTATTCTACTTTATTATACTACATTATCCATCGCTTTTGTCTTTTTTATGTGAATTGCATAAATTTACTAATCTGATATGGTGTATTCTATATCTTTTTTTGTGTTTCCCGATTCAAAATGTACCATAATAATTGATTTACCATTCTCGATTTTTTCTTCAAAAGTACAACTATCTATATTTTTACCTATTTTTACTTCATTTCTATAGATTCCATGATTAGCAGAAACATAAGTGTATTGTATGCCATTACTAAACACAATATAATTTTGAACATTTCCTTGTTCATCTTTAGTATTGCCACATTTTACTATTTTTATATTAGGATGATTTACTTCATCTGAAAAGTAACTATTAAATGTTGTATATTCTGTTAAAGGATCCATTTCCGCGTTTGTATCATTTACATTTTTGTAAAAAAAGGTTGTAATCGTAGCAAGAATTCCGACAATAATTGCCATAACAATAACATATACAGTTAATGATACAAGTGTTACACCTTTTTGTGATTTCATCATTCATTCTCCTTTGAAAGTATAGTTGAAAGCGAAACTTGTTGCTCTTGCCCTTTAACCATATAAGATATGGTTACGGTTACTCTTTTTACTAAATTCGAAATTTTGTCTTCATTGTTTTCTGTATCCGTATAATCTTCTACTGATATCGTTTTATAAAATCCGTGTTCTTCTTCAACTGACTGGTTTACTAGACTATTTCCTTCTTTATCTTCTTTCGTCGTTTGGTCCATTTCCTCATATGCTTTAAATCCTGCTACTTTTACTTTTTCTATTTCATCAATTGCGATTTCTGTTGCTTTAGATTTAAGTTGTACTTCGTTGGATGAGCTATTAAATCTATAAATTAGTACTGCAATGAGAGAAATAAATATTGTTATAACTATAACAGATATCGCTATATCTATACCTGTATATCCCTTTTGACTTCGAATATCCATATCATTCTCCTTTTTTAAAAAGCATATAAATACGCCATAACAAGTATAAGAACTATTATATTAGAAACTCCTAAATAAAATCCTATACCTGTCTCTTATACACATCTGACGCTG
>USQP01000005.1 GCA_900556945.1 uncultured Clostridium sp. | reverse complement strand
TACTTTAATTATTAAGTTAAACAAAAGTTAACTTGATATATAAGTATAGAAGTATCGAAAAAAGCCCATTTCATCGAATTTTGTAATATAGATGATACAATAATAGAGAATATAAAGAGCTCTTATTGCTGTTTGAAAAAAATCTCTTTTAGTTGGTTTTTATGAAATATTTTGCTTTACGTTCCAATTTATATGAAGCAGTTTATGTCCTAGCATAAACTTAAAAGATATCCTTAAAAAGTAAGTGTACTTCATTAGCCATTTAAGTACATTTACTTGGCTCACGAAGCATACTTGCTTTTTAAGGTAATACAATAATAACATTTACATGAAATGAAAAAGCATTTATGCATATATAATAATAGAATTGGCTATTTAAGCAATTGATCGAAGATTTCTCTAAAAACCTTATCGGCATGCTCCTGCATTATTCGTATATAATTAAATATAGGACGATTGTTTTTCATGCTATGGCCAATACAATATTCTATTTTTTCTATTTCGATACCTATATCATAACCATGTTGTGCAAATGTTTTTCTTGCAGAATAATATGAAACCTTTCTATTTATGCCTGCTAGACCAGCCACTTTCCCTATATGTCTAAAGACCAAACTATATACTTTTTCATAAGATTTATACTTGCCAAAAACTAATTTCCCATTTTCTGAAATATATCGATCAATAATTGCCTGTGCTTCTGGCTGGATAGTGAAAGCTATTTCATTTTCATTCTTTTTGCTATTACGGGTTTTATGTCTTATATATCTCATACAGTTCCCTTTAGTGAAATCATACTCCATTAAGTCTCTTAGATTAATACCACCTAAATAATAAGTTAACATAAATATATCCCGAGCCATGATATGCACAGATTTGAATAATTTTACATCACGTATTCTTTTTAATTCATCAACGGACAGATCTAGTTCTCTGATATTACTAATTGGCATTTTAAATAAGACAAAAGGATGAACTAAATAAGTTACATAATTCATTTTCCTGGCATAGTTCAATATTACTTTTATTAAAGTGAGGTAAATCCTGATAGAAGTTTCTTTTAATCCTTCAGCCTTCATTACATCAGCGAAACTTTGTATATGTGTCGGACTGAGTTGTACCAAAGGAAAATCACCTTTCATGTGTTTAAGGAACTTTGCACAAGCTATATTATATAATTTATGGGATTTTTTACGATCGTCTGCCTCCATCATCGAAAGATATTCTTTCACTACCGTATTAAAGGTTATTCCCTTTTTTTGTTGTTCCCGAGTTATGACATGTATTAATTCAGTGCATGAAATGGTCGACTGATAATGAATAGACGAAAGAATCTCTTCGTATTCATTAATCAGTTTGCGCAAACAAGAATTTATATTAGCTGCATTTTCGTGTTTTACTACTCGTCCATTTTTCATTTGATTTGCAGAATCCAAAATGAATTGGGTTGAAATATATCTCGTTTGTGAACGATGAGCTACTGCGATCCTAACTCTATGTCTACCGTTAGATAATTTTTTAGCAGGCACAATTACTATTGAAAGATTAGCCATATTCAAATTTTAGTTTATACGTTTTACAATACAATATTAAAGTAACAATCAGAAATAAAAGCACTCTTGTATAACAAAAATGCTCGTGAGACTATCCATTTTGAGATTGTTCACAGACATTTGTACTATTTTTCAGTTGAAAAGACGTAAATTTCCATGCTTTTGTACAATCCTACATTGGCTTTTTTCATATTCACGCATATATTTGCAACACTTTTTCACAGGTGGGAGACCTATTTCTCCTGAGAGAATAGAAAACTAACTTTTGTTTAACTTAATAATTAAAGTATGAAAGACAGCAAAAAATCAAGTCTGTTGGGACATCGATTAAGATTTCGATGGCTTTTTCTCTTTAGTCTGTTTGCAGGTCCTCTGGCTCTTCCCCTAGGAGGACAGTCGGCAATAGCTGCAAACAATATTGCTCAACAACAAAAAGTATCAGTGACCGGTAAGGTTGTAGATAATTTAGGAGAACCTATTATTGGTGCCAATGTTGTTGTGCAAGGTCAGACAGTAGGTACTATAACCGACATTGATGGAGTTTTTAAACTGGATGTTCCTAAAGGAGCTAAGTTATTGATTTCATTCATTGGATATAGTTCTAAAACTGTGGAAGTAAAACAATCTAATATCGAAATTGTTTTGGAGGATGATTCTCAAATGTTAGGAGAAGTAGAGGTTGTAGCTTATGGTGTTCAGAAAAAGGTTTCTGTGACTGGAGCTATTTCCAGCGTAAAAGGTGAAGAATTGACAAAAACTCCAACAGGGTCCATTTCTAATATGTTATCAGGGCAAATGGCAGGTTTGACTACCGTACAGTATTCCGGAGAACCGGGAAGTGATGCAGCGAATATTTTTGTCCGTGGTCAAGCTACATGGAATCAATCTGCTCCTCTTATTCAAGTAGACGGTGTGGAACGTAGCATGAATGATATTGATCCTAATGAAATAGAAAGCATTTCTATATTAAAAGATGCTTCTGCTACGGCTGTTTTTGGTGTACGAGGTGCAAATGGCGTTGTTTTAATTACGACTAAACGAGGTAAGGAAGGAAAGGCTAAGATTTCATTTACGACTTCCTCAAGTATTATTGCCCCGACCGAAAGTATTAAAATGGCTAATTCTTATCAATATGCCACTTTTTATAACCAAATAAACACTGGTGATGGTTTGAATCCTACGTTTTCGGATGAAATAATCCAGAAATTTAAAGATGGTTCAGATCCCGTTCGTTTTCCAAGTGTGGATTGGGTAGATTATTGCTTAAAAGATATGACCCTTCAAACACAGCATAATGTTAATATATCAGGTGGTACAGACCGTGTACGTTATTTTATTTCAGCAGGAGCTTATACACAAGGTGGTTTATTTAAAGAATTTGACTTGCCCTATAATCTGTCTTATCAATATAATCGTTTCAATTACCGCTCAAATCTAGATATTGACGTAACCAAAACGACAACATTATCAATGAATATTGCTGGTAATGTGAATAATGCTTCTAAACCTTATACTGGACAGGGTAGTGCCGGGATGTTAATAAACATGTATTATTCCACTCCGTTTTCTAGTCCGGGACTTGTCGATGGCAAACTGGTTAATGCAAGTACGGACTATCCGGATTTGAGAATGCCTTTTACTGGTGGTAGCGGCATGGGATACTATGGTGGAGGTTTTATGCGAACCAGTAATAACACCTTAAATGCTGATGTCCAATTAAAACAAAAACTGGATTTTATAACTAAAGGATTGTCATTCCATATTAAAGGATCATACAATAGTGGCTTTACATCTTATACACAGGCTAGTGCTAGTGTTGCAACTTATACTCCTGTATTACAGGAAGATGGTACGATTGCTTACAAGAAATATGGACAAAATTCTCAGTTGAAATATGAAGATAAGGATCCGGCTAAATCACGTGATTGGTATATGGAGGCAGCCTTAAACTATGCCCGGGAATTCGGTAATCATCATGTTTCAGCATTATTGTTATACAATCAGTCTAAGATATATTATCCTAGTGCATATTCTGATATTCCTCGTGGTATGGTTGGTATAGTGGGACGTGCAACTTATGATTGGAAAAACCGCTATATGGCAGAATTCAATATTGGATATAATGGTTCCGAGAATTATGCACCCGGCAAACGTTTTGGTACTTTTCCGGCCGGGTCTTTTGGTTGGATTGTTAGTGAGGAAAAATTCTGGAAACCTATAAAATCAGTAGTAAGTTTCTTGAAATTTCGTTATACAATCGGTCTAGTTGGTAATGATAGTTTTGACGGAAACAAGCAACGTTTCCTCTATATGTCTGATCCTTATGTAGTTAATAATTCTTCTTTAATTAACCGTGATGGTCATGGTTTTTTGTTTGGTATCAATAATTCCACAGTAAGTCCTGCAGCTTATGAAAATGGAAAGAATAACCAAGATATTACATGGGAAAAAGCGTTGAAAACCAATTTAGGTGTAGATGCTAATTTCCTTAATGATCGCTTACGCACTTCATTTGATTATTATCATGAAAAACGTACAGACATTATGTTGAGTGACGGTACGGCTCCTTCTGTATTAGGATTTACTCCTCCATTGGCTAATCTTGGGGAAATGAGAAGCTGGGGCTGGGAAATCACTTTAAAATGGAACGATCAAATAGGCGACAATTTTAGATATAACGTAGGATTGAATTTGATGTACAATCAAAATCGGGTGGTAGAGAGAAAAGAAGCTCCGCAGAATGAAGAATATATGTATCAAAAAGGACGTCGTCTTGGTTCACGCAGCCAATATAAATTCTTTGAATATTATAATTCGGAAACAACCCCTACTCATTACAAAGAAGTATATGGTACGGATATGCCAGAACAATTAGTCAGTGATTTAAAAAATGGTGATTGTGTATATGTCGATTTAAATAACGATGGTAAAATAGATTCTAACGATATGTCACGTCAATTTGGTTTCACAGATGATCCGGAATACATGGCCGGTCTTAATATGGGATTCAGCTGGAAGGGATTTGATGTTTCAATGCAATGGACTGCCGCATGGAATGTAAGCCGCAGTATATCAAGCGTATTCCGCCAACCTTTTACAGACCGTACAAACTCAGATCAAGGAGGTTTGTTGGAATATATGTTAGACCATACATGGACTCCAGAGAATCCGAATCCAAATGCGGAATATCCGCGTGCGACATTTATCAACGATACCAATAACTATGCGGAATCAACTTTGTGGGAGAAAGATGCTAAGTATCTTCGTTTGAAAAATCTGCAAATTGCTTATAATTTCAATCTTCCGTTTATGAAAAAACTGAAACTGAATACTATGCAGTTAGCGTTAAGTGGATATAATTTATTGACCTTTACTCCATATTTTTGGAGTGATCCGGAATCAAAGGCTAGCAATTCTCCCTCTTATCCGCTGACAAAAACATATTCATTGAGTTTGAAACTTGGTTTTTAATCTTAATAATGCAATCAAATGAAAAAATATAATAAATGGATTTTTAATGTTGCTTCAGGACTGGCTCTAACATCTGTCATCGCTACTTCATGTGTCGATGAAATCAAGTTCGGCAACTCTTTTTTGGAAAAGGCTCCAGGAGGATCGGTTACAAAAGATACCGTATTTAACAATGCTGAATATACCAGACAGTTTCTGACTAATCTTTATGGTATGCAATATTATGGGCTTCCTTATAAAAATGTAGCTAATCAGGAAAGTTCTAATAATTACGTGGGCAAACCGGAGGCATTGACAGATCTTTATATATATACTTATCCATCAGCCGGTATCACCGGACCTTATTATCAAGGTACTCATACAGCTAATTATGGTAAACGTTCTGATAAATTTGATTATTTAAGGAATAATATCTGGGAAGCTGTACGTGGAGTATGGATGTTGATTGAGAATATTGATAATGTACCGGGGTTAGGGGAAGATGAAAAAGTTTCTATGGTGGCACAAGCGAAATGTATTCTTGCCTCCCGTTATTTTGATGTATTTCGTCATTATGGTGGCATTCCTTTAATTAAAGGTACATTCAGTGGGACAGATACAAGCTATGAAATGCCCCGTAACAGTGTGGAAGAAACAGTGAATTATATGGTACAATTGCTGGATGAAGCTGCTGCTGTACTTCCTTGGACTGTAGAAACACCTGCATCTGAATCCGGACGCTGGACTAGAGCAGCAGCTTTAGCTTATAAATGTCGTATTCTTCAATTTGCAGCCTCACCTTTATTTAATTCCGACCAGCCTTATTACCCGGGAGCGACAGGCAATCCTGCTATTTGGTATGGTGGTTATAAACCGGAACTATGGGATCGCTGTCTGGAAGCGTGTGAACAATTCTTTAATGAACTGGCTTCTAAAGGTGGATATAGTTTACAGCGGGCGAAAGGTACTCGTCCAGAAGATTATCGTTTGGCATATCGTGCAGGCTATGCTAATTTGGACAGCCCGGAAGTATTGATAAACACACGTGTAATTGATATTGATGCATTCAAATCAGGTCATTATAATTGGCACCAATGGGGAGATCCTCTTATGAGCATTCATCGTGGTTACAGTCCTACACAAGAATATATGGAAATGTTTCCTTGGAAAGATGGTATGCCGTTTGATTGGGATAAGACTAAAAGTGAAGGAAAACTGGATGAAATGTTTTTGAAAGGAACGGGCACAGCCAGTGACGGACTAATAAATATAGAATTGACCCGTGACCCGCGTATGTATGAAGAAATCATTGTAAATGGCCAGCAAGAATCTTTGGATTGGACTACAGGAAATATGTCGGGGTATTGCTTTGAATCGTGGTTGGGCGGAAAGAGTGCCGGCAATGGTCCTACCAGTCAAACAGGTTCATTCGCTACGGGATATGCACCCATCAAATTCTTAATGGGAAACGATATGTTGCGTAGATATGTACATTGGCCTTGTATCCGTATAGCTGAACTGCATTTAATTTATGCGGAAGCATTGTGTCAAAGTTCACGAGGCAGTATGGATAAAGCTATAGCTCAAGTAGATATTGTACGCGCACGTGTAGGAATGAAAGGATTGGCAGAATGTAATCCAGATAAAAATTTACAAAGTAATAAAGATGCTTTTATTGAAGAACTTCTTCGTGAACGTGCTTGCGAACTAGGTATGGAAGATGCACGCTTCTTTGACTTGATTCGCTATAAACGAGCAGATGTATTTGAAAAGCAATTGCATGGACTTTTCATTTATCGTTTAGATGACAACGGAGTACGAAGAGATTTGCCTTGGCGTGGAAACGATGAAGGGAAGATGGCTTATCCAACCCATTTTGAATATGAAAAATTTGAATTGAATAACCCTACTCGTTATTGGTGGACAAATGGATTTGACCCTAAATGGTATCTTTCTCCATTTCCGTCAACAGAAGTTAATAAAGGATACGGGCTTGTTCAAAATCCCGGATGGTAATAACTAATGAATACTTCAATTACAATTTGAATTAATTATTATGAGAAAAAATAGATTAATTATTCCGGCACTCCTTACTTTTTTGAGTATGCAGGGGTATGCACAGGAACTCAATGATAGTATAACTTCCGGTAAACCGGCAAAATATTCCGATGAAGTTGTAGAAATCGGATATCATAAAGCTCAACGTCTGGAAGAATCTACCTCATCAATCTCTACCGTATATAATGAAGATTTCAATAAGCGTAGTGCTAAAAATATAGCTAATTCGCTTTTTGGATATGGTACAGGCTTGACTACTTTACAAGGTAGCGGACGATATGCAGATGCTGAACCTACATTTTTTATTCGTGGTCTACAAAGTTTATCTACCAATAATCCGTTGATATTGGTGGATGGTATTGAACGTGATATTACAGATGTTACTCCTGAAGAGGTAGAAACTGTCACTATATTGAAAGATGCTGCTGCAGTAGCTATTTACGGACATAAAGGTATTAATGGTGTAGTTAATATCACTACCAAACGTGGTATTTATAATACACGTGAAATCAAGTTTACTTATGATCATGGTTTCGGTTGGCAGGCACGCAAACCCAAGTTTGTAGACAGTTATTCTTATGCAAATGCCATGAATGAAGCATTGGTAAATGACGGGTTAACAACACGTTATACACAAGATGAGCTGAACGCATTTCGTAGTGGTCAATATCCATATCTTTATGCTAATGTGGATTGGCTTGGAGAAACTTATCGTGATATGGATGCCACCAATATATATAATATAAGTTTCCGAGGTGGGGCAAGCAAATTCCGTTATTATGCCATGGCTAACTTGACTACTAATAAAGGATTTATTGCCAATCCTTATATGAATGATGGATATTCTACACAGGACCAATACTCCAGAGCCAATTTACGTACTAATCTGGATATTGATCTAACAGAAAAAACAAAATTGAAATTAAATGTATTAGGTATCCTGTCAGAAACTAGGACTCCGGGAGCGGACGATCAGGGAGGTGCTAATTTATGGGATATGATTTATACTTTACCTTCCGCTGCTTTTCCCGCTCGTTTGGAAAATGGTACATGGGGAGGTAGTGCGACTTGGGCTGGAACCAAAAATCCTTTAGCTGTATCACAAGCGGCGGCTTACACAAAGTTCCACGAACGTACATTGTTCGCTGATATGACTCTTACCCAAGATTTATCATCTATAACCCCAGGACTAGGAGCAAGCGGTATGTTATCTTATGATAACTATGCCCAATATTGGGAAAATCATTCTAAAACTTTTGTTTATGGTAGTAATTCGGTAACTGCATGGGAAAATGGCGTACCCTCAAGTACGACTTATTATACTGATGGTAAAGAAAGTGCGATGAGTAGTGATGCTAAATGTATTGCATTTACACGGGTATTCAATTTTGCAGCAACTTTATTTTATGACAAACAAATAAATAAAGACAATAAGATTTATAGTCAATTAAAATGGGACTATGAATACCGTAATACCAAAGGGACTGATCAGACTTGGTATCGTCAGAATGCCTCTTTCTATACTCATTATGGATACAAAGATAAATATTTTGCTGATTTGAGTGTAGTTGCTTCAGCGTCTAATAAATTGGCACCAGGACATCAATGGTCTATATCTCCCACTGTTGGTTTAGCTTGGGTCATGTCAAAAGAAAATTTCATAAAAGATATTTCTTGGATTAATTTTATAAAACTGCGAGCTTCGTTTGGCGTCATTAATACCGACCGTCTTCCGTTGGATGATGACAACGAGGTTACTAACTATTGGGAACAAACATATGGTGGCGGTGGTTATTATCCATTTGACACAAATTATTCTGTAGGAACGCAAAGTTGGTCATTAGGTCGTCTGGCTTCTTTGAATTCTACTCATGAAAAAGCATATAAATATAATTTCGGTTTAGATGCCAGTATGTTCAATGGGTTGGATGTATCTTTTGATGCTTATTATGAAAGACGTTCAGATATTTGGGTGTCTTCAAGCGGCCATTATTCAAGTGTCTTAGGATTTACTGCTCCTTATGAAAATGGTGGCATTGTAGATAGTTGGGGAGTTGAAATTGGTGCTAATTACCACAAAAAAATTGCTGACATTACTTTAAATATAGGAGCTAATTTTGCTTTAGCCAAAAATGAGATTATCGAGCAAATGGAAGAACCGCGTATGTATGACAATCTTATAACTACAGGTAACCCTCTGAAGCAAACTTATGGTATGGAAGTTATCGGATATTTTAAAGATCAAGCTGACATTGAGAATAGTCCTAAGCAGTCATTTGGTGATGTAAAACCTGGTGATATAAAATATAAGGATGTCAATGGTGACAATATCATTGATGCGAATGATAAAGTTGCTATAGGGTATAGTACGACTGCTCCTGAAATTTACTATTCATTCAATTTGGGCGCGGAATGGAAAGGATTAGGCTTTGATGCCATGTTCCAAGGAACAGGAAGATATTCTGCTGTATTAAATACGAAGAGTTTATACTGGCCATTAATAAATAATACAACGATTTCACAGGAATATTATGATAACCGGTGGACTCCGGAAAATCAAGACGCTAAATATCCTCGTTTGAGCTCTCAAAGTAATGAGAACAATTATCAGACCAATACCTTGTGGTTGGCAGACCGCTCATTTTTGAAACTTCGTTCAATAGAGTTGTATTACAAGTTTCCACAAACATGGGTGAAAAAAAGCAAAATATTAAGCAATGCAAAGATTTATGTGAGAGGTATTGACCTTTTGTGTTTTGATAAGATTAATATTGCCGATCCCGAAGTTTATGGAGCGACTTATCCTTTAACTCGTAGTGTAGTGGCTGGATTAACTATCGGCTTTTAATTGTTGAACTTAAATTAAAAACATGATTATGAAAATCAAAAAAATAGTGAGCGGAATGGCATGTATGGTAACTTTGGCTGCATGTAACCTGGATTATCACGAATATGCCAATTACGGAAAAGACTATATAGATGAAAGCTATGAAAATGTAATTGGTATGATTACCAATGTTTATTCCATATTAGACTATGACTTTGGTCAAACATATAAAGGTGGAATGCTGGCATCCGCTTGTGATGAAGCTGAATATGCCTATACAAACAATGATATATGTGATTTTGTAAACGGATCTTGGAGTCCGGCTAATCCAATGTCTAATATCTGGACTAGCAGCTATAAAGCAATTCAGATATGTAATCAGTATCTGGCTGAATTTCAAGGATTGACATTTGATGAATTAAAATTAAATGATGACTATCGTGCACAAATGTTCCGTTATACCAACAGTTTCAAGGAAGCTCGTTTTTTGCGTGCATATTTTTACTTTAATTTAGTACGTGCTTATGGGGATGTTCCATATTTTACAGAAATGGTAACTACGGATCAAGTAAACAGTCTAACACGCACCCCTGCACAGGAAATTTTTAATGCCATTATAGCAGAATGTGACAAATTATCTACTGAATTACCTGCAGACTACACAAAACTCGGACTGGACGGAATTGCCCCAGCAGAGAACGGTCGTGTTACTTGTTATGCGGCTTTGGCATTAAAAGCACGTGCTGCTTTATATGCTGCCAGTCCATTGTTTAATCCGGAAAATAACAAAGATTTGTGGCGCAGAGCAGCTGAAGCTAATAAAGAAGTGATTGAAACTTGTACGGCTAACGGTTTTAAATTAAGTAAGTACTCAGAATTGTGGGGACCTAACAACTGGTCAAATAATGAAATGATTTTTGTTCGTCGATATAATGGTAACATCAGCACATTGGAAGAATATAATTTTCCAATGGGAGTACCAGGTGGAAATTCCGGTAATTGTCCAACACAAAATATGGTTGATGCCTATGAAATGAAAGCTACTGGAAAAATGTGGAATGAAACAGGAAGTGGTTATGACGCTTCTAATCCATATGTCGGACGTGATCCACGCTTCGATATGACTATTGTGAAGAATGGCGATACAAAATGGCCATCAAAAAATACCAATCCTATTGAAACTTTTTATGGAGGTTTGAATGCTGAACCTCTTTCAGGTGCAACTCCTACCGGATATTATTTGAAAAAATATTTGGATTCAGCCATTGATCTGAGTGCCAATAGTACTACAAAAACCAGCCGCCATTCATGGATCACTTATCGTTTAGGAGAATTTTACTTAAACTATGCAGAAGCCATATTCCAATATACGGGTTCTGCTGATAATGCTGGTGAATTCGGGATGACAGCTTGTGAAGCGGTAAATATCATACGTAATCGTACTGATGTCAAAATGCCGGAATTTCCAACAGGTTTGTCGGCAGATGCCTTTTGGAATAAATATCAGAATGAGCGCATGGTAGAATTGGCTTTTGAGGGACATCGTTTTTATGATCTGAGAAGATGGAAAGATGGTGATAAATTAAAGAGCATCATAGAAATGAAACTTACAAAAAATGAGGATGGTACTATCACTTATAAACGAAACGTTGTCAATCGTGTTTGGAATGATAAAATGTATCTCTTCCCAATTCCACAATCGGAACGTATGAAAAATCCTAATTTGTCTCAGAACGCAGGATGGTAATAGAATAAATATACAATAAGAGGATGCATCAATATGTATAAAGCATCCTCTTTTACCTTTAAATTATAATTTATAAAAATGACATGAAACAATCTAGATTTTATATTCTCTTTTTCTTTGTAGTTTTTGTAGTTTGTATCGGGCTATTTTGCTCATGTCTCAGTAATGACGATGATGCGCAATGGTCTAAATTTAATGGTGTATATGTTACGGTTAGTGGAGACAATATTCGTGGCTACAAGTTATACACGGATTTTGGTGCAATTTTAGTTCCAACAGAAGAAAGTCTTAATCGTATACCTTGGTTAAAAGAAGTACAACGTGCCATAGTTAGTTTTAATCTATTGGAGGAAAATGAAAATATAACTCAATTGGAGGATGGAAAAACTTATGATATTATATTAAACAGTACGAATGGAATGAGCCAACAGATTCCTACTTTTACAGTTCATGTTGACACTTTAAGTGAAGAGTATCAAATATCCGGCCAAGACTCTATCCATCTAAAAAATAAGAATATTTATTCATTAGATAAAACGGCCGGAGCATTCTATATAAAAAATGGTTATATGAATATTGTTCCAACTTTTGAGTATGATTTATATAAGCCAGTTTTCTTTTTATTATACTATGATGGCGAAAAAGATATAGATATTTCTAATAATAAGTTGAATCTAAATTTGTATTTTAATAATAGTATACAAAATAGTAATAACTCAATTTCTTCGTTTATAAGTCTTGAAATGCCTGGAGAAATTTATTATAAATTTCAAGATAAAGGCATGAATGATGACGATCTTATCGATGTATATTTGAATTCTGAAACCGTTTCCGGTCAAGAACAAATACATTGTAAAATGGCTTTAAAAGATTTTATGCTTCCTTAAAACATTG
This sequence comes from uncultured Clostridium sp., assembly GCA_900556945.1. GTDB lineage: Bacteria > Bacillota > Clostridia > TANB77 > CAG-508 > CAG-269. Next base: position 791 of record USQP01000005.1, on the reverse strand, counting down.
GATTCTTCATTGCATTTGCAGAAGTTTTACCGATAAAAACGATAAAGGCTTAGCCAATCAAGAAAAATATTATACAAAACTAGGGAAATGAAATACTGATATATGGATCTTTCAATTAAAAGCAATTTGAGAAATCCATATATTAGTATTTTTTTTAAAGTCACATCTTTTATAAGGTTAATAGTCTCTGGTCTGAAGTTCTTGGTATAATTATTATTTATGATGTAGGCACCATTCATCTAATAAAGGCCATTATTGGGATAATACAGGAACTTATAGGTTTCATTATTATTAAAAAGTACATATGGGAATATGTCAAGACATTCAGTCAATAACATGGTAATACGGAAAATATTCTTCTTTTTTTATTATAGATTTATACACTCTTTAAATTCCCAATAAGCATCAAGCATCTGTTGATTAAGTATACAAATCTGATGATTGAGTTTTAGTTCTCAATCATGTCGAATCATAGTTTGGGCCAAAATTCTTCCTGTTTTTATAAAGGATATTCTATTTTAAAAGAAGAACTATAGTAAAGAGTCATCATAAAGTTTTTAGTTTTTTATTTCCGCTGTCATTTTGTATATTCATACTTGAAAAATAAAAATATTTTTAAGGGTCGCATTCCCGTCTTTCCTATGCTTTAAAGTTATTAAAAAAAATCGATGTAATGTCAAACTATCGTCAATCATCTGTTATAGATGATTTTAAAATCCATAGCAAGTTTTTATCAAAGAAGTAAGTCTGTCTCTTATACACATCTGACGCTGCCGACGAAGCTAGAAGTG
>USQP01000004.1 GCA_900556945.1 uncultured Clostridium sp. | reverse complement strand
ATTACTACGCGTCTCGTGGGCTCGGAGATGTGTATAAGAGACAGATAATAATAAATGTTACAAGAAGAAGTCAAGCTTCTCACCTTATCTAAACAAGGAAAAAGGTTAGAAATTTAATAATTTTAGTATGTATTTGCTAAGTTTATTTTGAATTTGACTTGTAACAAAAGTCAAATTTTTTATTATTGGAGGTGTTTTTTATAAAACAAGAATTACCAATTAACAGACAAATCAGAGCAAAAGAAGTTCAATTAATAGGAGAAAGTGGAGAAAAATTAGGTGTAATTTCTTTTAATGAAGCTTTAGCAAAAGCAGAAGAAAAAAACTTGGATTTAGTATTAGTTGCACCAAATGCAAATCCAGTAGTTTGTAAAATAATGAACTATGGAAAATACAAATTTGAACAGGCGAAAAAAGAAAAAGAAGCCAAGAAAAAACAAAAAGTTTTAGAAGTAAAAGAAATAAGAGTTACTCCAAATATTGAAGAACATGACTTTGGTTTTAAATCTAAAAATGCAAGAAAATTTTTAACAGATGGAAACAAAGTAAAAATAACGGTTAGATTTAGGGGAAGAGAAGTAAACAATTCAAAAGCAGGAGAGATCGTTCTAAATAAATTTATAGAAAATTTAGAAGATGTTGCAATTGTTGAGAAAAAACCAAAATTAGAAGGTAGAAATATGTTTACAATTTTAGCTAAAAAAGCAGATAAATAATCTGCTAATAATATAAAGCAAAGCAATAAAAGGTGAAAGGAGTTTATAATTATGCCAAAATTAAAAACAAATAAGGCTGCAAAGAAAAGATATTCTTTAACAGCTAAAGGAAAAGTAAAAAGAACAAAATCAAACAGAAGACACTTATTAGCTAATAAAACAAAAAGACAAAAGAAATCAGGAAGAATTCAAAACGGATATGCAGATAAGAGCTGCGAAAATACAATTAAAAAATTATTACCATATGGTAATTAATGTGAAAAAGGAAGGTGAATCGTAAATGGCAAGAGTAAAAACAGCAAGAACAACAAGAGCAAGACACAAGAAAATATTAAAACAAGCGAAAGGATATTATGGAGCAAAAAGTTATAGATTTAGAAATGCTAATCAAGCAGTTATGAAATCTTTATCATATGCTTATGTAGGAAGAAAAGATAAAAAGAGTGATTTTAGAAAATTATGGATAGCAAGAATTAATGCAGCAGCAAGAATGAATGGAACAACTTATAGTAAAATGATAGCAGGATTAAAGAAAGCAAATGTTACCATTAATAGAAAAATGTTAGCAGAGCTTGCCGTATCAGATCCAAAAGCTTTTACAGAAATAGCTGAAATTGCAAAAAAAGCATAATAATGTACTGAACCCAAAAAATTGGACATTTTTTGACTAGGTACTAGGCAGCTTGGGAATGAGCTCTGTATTGTACAGGGCTCATTCCTTTTAATTTGCCCTTTATCCTTTTATTATTATAATAATCTATGTATTCTATTATATCTTTTTCTAATTCTTCTATTGTTTTATATTCTTTCATATAAAATAATTCTGATTTTAGTAAACCAAAGAAGTTTTCTGCTAATGAATTATCTAAACAATTTCCTTTTCTTGACATACTCTGTCTAATTCCTTTTTCTTTTAATAGGTGCTGATACTGCTTCATTTGGTATTGCCAACCTTGATCGGAATGTAGTATTAAATTGGTATTATTCGGTATTTTCTTAAATGCTTTTTCCAACATGTCAACCACTTGTGTAAATACTGGATGCCTAGATAAATTAAAGCTTATTACCTCTCCATTAAATAAATCAACTATTGGTGATAAATATAACTTTTTATTATGCACTTTAAATTCAGTAATGTCTGTAACCCATTTTTCGTTTGGATTTTCTGCTTCAAACTCACGATTTAATAAATTATCACATATTTTTCCTACTTCACCTTTATATGATTTATATTTTTGTACTCTAACAAAACATTGTAATCCTAACTCTTTCATTAATTTTCTTACTGTCTTATGATTAATACAAAATCCTCTATTATGAAGTTCTAAAGTTATTCTTCTATATCCATATCTTCCTTTATTTTCGTGATAAATCGCTGTGATTTCTTCTTTTATTTCTTTGTATTTATCTGGTTCTTTCAATCTATTTAATTGGTAATAAAACGTACTTCTTGTTACTTCCGCATATTTTAACAAAGCCTCTAATTTAAATTCATGCCTTAATTCACCTATTACTATTACTTTTTCGGATGTTTTGGCTTTGTTCTTTCCTGAACTAAGGCTTGCAATTTTTTTAAATATGCATTTTCCATTCTAAGTCTTTGAACTTCTTCGATTAAATCTTCTTCATTTTCTTTAGATAATTTCTTTTTTCTTGGTTTAGAACTCATATTTTTATTTCTACCACATTGATTCTCATAAAGTGCCTGTGGTCCTTTCTCATAATATATACGTTCCCATTTACTAACAATATTTGTACAACCTAAATTAAAATGAATTGTTGTTTCTTGACATGATAAATGGTTTGTATGCATATATTCTACCACATTTTGTTTAAATTCTCCACTATATGATGTTTTTATATTCTTGATCAATCCTTTTTCTCCATGTTCTTTATATTTTTTTACCCATTTCCTCACAGTATCAAAAGCTGGTATTCCAAATTTGTCTGCTGTTGTTCCATATCCTCCATTTTTTAGATAATATTGCACTACTTCTAGTTTAAATTCATTTGAATATTTTGACATAAAATGAACCCTCCTTATTAAACTTTTTTGTCTAATAATTTGGGTTCACTTCAAAACTTGCTATTTTTTGTTTTCTATAGTAAAATAAAGTCATTATATTTTAACCTTAAGAAAGGAATGAGAGTTAAGATGAAAGCTATTTCGTGGAACGTAAATGGAATAAGAGCTTGTATAAACAAAGGATTTGAAGAATTTTTTAAACAGGCAGATGCTGATATTTTCTGTATTCAAGAAACAAAATGTATGCCAAATCAAATTAATTTGCAATTTACTGGCTATAAAAGTTATTGGAATAGTGCAGAAAAAAAAGGCTATTCAGGAACAGCTGTATTTACCAAAAAAGAGCCTATGTCTGTAAAATATGGGATTGGGATAGAAGAACATGATAAAGAAGGAAGAGTGATTACGCTAGAGTATGATAAATTTTATATGGTCAACATTTATACACCAAATTCAAAAAGGGAACTTGAAAGATTAGCATATAGACAAATATGGGAAGATGAAATTAGAAGATATTTAGTAACATTAAATCAAATAAAACCAGTTATTGTTTGTGGAGACCTAAATGTGGCACACAAAGAAATTGATTTAAAGAATCCAAAAACAAACAGAAGGAGTGCGGGTTTTACGGACGAGGAGAGAAGCAAAATGACGGAGTTACTAGACGCGGGATTTATTGATAGCTTTCGATATTTATATCCAAATAAGGAAAATGCTTATACATGGTGGTCCTATATGCGAAAAGCTAGAGAAAAAGATATAGGATGGAGAATTGACTATTTTATTGTTTCAAAAGATATAAAACAAAAAATAAGAGAAACAAAAATTGATTCAAATATAATGGGAAGTGATCATTGCCCCGTAGAATTGGAAATAGAAATTTAAAACCGAAGTATAAGAGGTTTAAAAAGAGTTAAAAAAGGAGAGATATTTTTAGAAAGGAATATGAATTAGTATGAATGAGGTAAGGAATCATTGGAAAAAGTGGATTTATTGGTTCTTGCTAGGAGTGGCAATCATCATAGTATATAAAGCACTTGATAGCTTTGGAGATGTTATGAATGTAGTAGGAAAATTCTTTAGCATTTTAGGACCATTCTTTGCTGGGATTTTTATCGCTTATTTACTTTTTATGCCATGCAAGAAAATAGAAAAATTATACGAAAAGTCGAAGAGTAAGTTGATAAAGAAAAAGGCAAGGACATTAAGTGTGGCAACTGTTTATCTAATAGTAATTTTATTGATAATGGTACTATTTAGCGTGATTTTGCCAGTAGTAGTAGAAAGTGTAGCAGATTTATTCAATAATATACAAAGCTATTTTGAAATAGCAATCAATCAATATCATGAACTAGAAGAAGATTCAATATTGAAAGGAGATTTGGTACAGGAAGCAATTAGTAATATACAAAATATTAATATCAAACAATATTTTAATTTAGATAAAATATTAGAATATGTGATAGGAGCAATGAATGCAGTAACTAGTGTATTTGATGTATTTGTGGCTGTTATTGTATCGATTTATATTTTAGTAGAAAGAAAACAAATACTAGGATTTTTAAAAAAGTTTGCAAGTGCTGTGTTTAAAGATAAAACCTATCAAAATATTGATAAATATTTTAATGATTCAAATGAAATATTTTTCAAATTTATAGCAAGTCAATTTTTAGATGCAATTGTAGTTGGTTCGTTCGTAACAATTGCAATGACAATCATGAGGATTAAATATGCGCCTTTATTAGGATTCTTTATTGGATTATTTAATATGATACCATATTTTGGAGCGATTATTGCAGTGGGAATATCTGCCATTATTACATTAATAACAGGAGGTTTTACACAAGCCATATGGATGTTAATTGTAGTTATTATACTACAACAAATTGATGCCAATATTATTAATCCTAAAATTATAGGAAAATCGTTGAAGATAAGTCCATTACTTGTTATATTTGCAGTAACTGTTGGAGGAGCTTATTTTGGAATATTAGGGATGTTTTTAGCCGTGCCTGTTATTGCGGTTGTTAAAATATTGGTAGAAGACTATGTTAATTTAAAGTTAGCGGAGAAAAAGAAAGAAAAACAAAAAATATAATTATTTCTTTACAAATTATACTCTGATATAGTATAATGATTTTCGAAAAAATTATGAATAAGGAGTTTATTATGTTAAAAAAGTATTTATTAGTATTTTTGATATCAATGGTACCACTAATAGAACTAAGGGGATCTGTTCCTGTGGGATTGAGTGGACTATGGGGAGATGCTCTTCCAGTACTTCCACTTTATATAACTTGTATTATAGGTAATATGCTACCCGTACCATTTATTTTCTTTTTTGCTAGAAAAATTTTGGTTTGGGGAGCTGATAAGAAATTCATTGGAAAGTTTTTTAGGTTCTGTTTAGAAAAAGGCGAAAAAGGCGGTAAAAAATTACAAGAAAAAGCTGGAAAAGGATTATATTGGGCTTTATTTCTTTTTGTAGGAATACCACTTCCAGGGACAGGAGCTTGGACAGGAACGCTTGCAGCAAGTCTTCTAGATATGGACTTTAAGAAAAGCATAATTGCAGTTATGGCAGGTGTAGTTTTAGCTGGTATTATAATGGGACTAGCTTCTGCTGGAGTATTTGGCGCAATTGGTGCTATTTTTCATTAAAATTTTCCTTAAAACCTTGACATCCGTAAGGAAAATATGTTATTATATTAACAATTCGTAAACGAAATATACCCAGAAAATGAAAAGATAAATAAGGGTGATTAAAATAAAAATATATAGTCAAAAGTAAATTGAATAAATTCTTAGAGCCAGTTGATAAACAAAAGTTTTTCAACAGCTCTTTTCATGTCGTTTATGAAAAGTACAAGTTAAATTTTAAAATCAAAGAGTTTTAAAAATTCTAAAGTTAAAAATTAAGAGGAGAGGAATTAAAAGCAAGGAGCCCTAAGTTATTTGATTTGTAAAAGCAGACAAATTAAATAACTTAGATAAGCAAATTGTTATTTAAGAGGGACTTCTTTTAAAAAATATAAATTTATTTCTGCTTAAATTATTTTATGGGGTGATTTTTTTGAAAATTAAAGAAGTGAAATACGAGAAGGCCTCTCGTAAAGATTTCGCAAAAGTTGGTGACTTTATTGAAATGCCAAATCTTATCAAAGTTCAAAAAGATTCATATGACTGGTTTGTAGAAGAAGGATTAGGAGAAGTATTAAAAGATATTTCACCAATTGAAGATTATTCTGGAAATTTAGTTCTTGAATTTTTCGATTATTACATGGAGGATAAAACAAAATATACAGTAGAAGAGGCAAAAGAAAGAGATGCTACATACTCTACAAGACTACACGTAAAGGTAAGATTAATTAATCGTGAGACAGGTGAAATTAAAGAGCAAGAAATTTATCTAGGTGATTTTCCACTTATGACAAATAGTGGGACATTTGTCATTAATGGCGCAGAAAGAGTAGTAGTAAGCCAATTAGTACGTTCACCAGGATGCTATTATGGAGAAGAATTTGATACAAAAACAGGTAAAAGAACTTACAATTCAACAGTTATGCCACTAAGAGGTGCCTGGTTAGAATATGAAACAGATGGAAATGACATATTTTGGGTACGTGTAGATAGAACTAGAAAAGTACCAGTAACGACATTGCTTAGAGCTATTGGAGTTGCAACAGATAGCCAAATATTAGATTTATTTGGTGAGGAAGAAATGCTAAAAGCAACCATTAGTAAGGATACCATTAAAGATCAAGAGGAAGCTTTAATCGAAATTTATAAAAAATTAAGACCAGGAGAGCTTCCAACTGTAGATGCTGCGAGAAATTTATTTAATGGATTATTTTATGATAATAAGAGATATGATTTAGCAAAAGTAGGTAGATATAAATTTAATCAGAAATTAGCATTAGCTACAAGAATTAAGGACAAGGTAGCAGCGAATAATATTGTAGATAGTGAAACAGGAGAAGTTTTTGTACAAGCAGGAGAAATTATATCTGAAGAAGTAGCAGAAAATATTCAAAATTCAGGAATCAATATGGTAGACATTATGGTTGGAGATAGGACGGTAAGAGTGATAGGAAACGGAACAGTAAATATCCATCAAGTATTACCAACAGTTGATTTAAGTAAATTACATTTCAAAGAATTAGTAAATTATGAAGTGTTAAAAAATATAATTGATCATACAGATGAAAAAGATTTAATAAAAACATTAGACGAAAGAATGGATGAATTAGTACCGAAACATATTACAACAGAAGACATGATAGCATCGATTAACTATTTATTAAATCTTTCACATGGATTGGGAAAACCAGATGATATTGACCATTTAGCAAATCGTAGAATACGTTGTGTGGGTGAGTTATTACAAAATCAATTTAGAATTGGTTTAACAAGATTGGAAAGAGTCGTTCGTGAAAGAATGACGATTCAAGATTTAGATGTTGTAACACCACAAACATTAATTAATACAAAACCAATCACATCAGCTATTCGTGAATTTTTTGGAAGTTCACAATTGTCACAATTTATGGATCAAACGAATCCATTATCAGAATTAACACATAAAAGAAGGATATCTGCTTTAGGACCAGGGGGATTAACAAGAGAAAGAGCAGGATTTGAAGTTCGTGACGTTCACTATACACATTATGGTAGATTATGTCCAATTGAATCTCCAGAAGGACCAAATATCGGACTTATATCAGCACTTTCATCTTTTGCTCAAATTAATGAATATGGATTTATTGAAACACCATATCGAAAAGTAGATCCTAAAACGCATAAATTAACCGATATTGTTGAATATATGAGTGCAGATGTAGAAGATAATTATATTATTGCACAAGCATCTGAACCAGTGGATAAAGATGGAAAATTTGTACATAAAAGAATTAGAGTTAGATTCAAAAATGAAGTAATTGAAGTAGATAGTGATAAAGTTCAATATGTTGATGTATCACCAAAACAATTAGTTTCTATTGCAGCAGCCATGATTCCATTCTTAGAACATGATGATGCAAAAAGAGCTCTAATGGGTGCAAACATGCAACGTCAAGCAGTTCCTTTGATGATTACAGAAAGTCCTATTGTAGGAACAGGAATTGAATATCGAGCAGCAAAAGATTCAGGAATTTTAGTATTGGCAGAAGACGATGGCGTGATAGAAAAGGTAACAGGTGATAGTATAACAGTAAAATACGACAATGGAAAAACAGTTGTACATAAACTTCGTAAATTTAAAAGAACAAATGGTGGAACATGTATTAATCAAAAACCAATTGTAAAAAAAGGTGAAAAAGTTAAAAAAGGTGATGCTATTGCAGATGGACCATCTACTCAAAACGGAGAAATGGCACTTGGTAAAAACGTGTTAGTAGCTTTCTCAACATGGGAAGGATACAACTATGAAGATGCTATTTTATTAAATGAAAGATTAGTAAAGGAAGATGTATTTACATCCATTCATATAGAAGAATATGACTGTGAATGTCGTGATACTAAATTAGGAGCAGAAGAAATTACACGTGACATTCCTAATGTAGGAGATGATTCTTTAAAAGACTTAGATGAAAACGGAATTATTCGAATTGGTGCAGAAGTTAGACCAGGAGATATATTAGTTGGTAAAGTTACACCAAAAGGAGAAACAGAATTAACAGCAGAAGAAAGATTGCTTCGAGCAATTTTTGGTGAAAAGGCAAGAGAAGTAAGAGATACCTCTTTAAGAGTACCACATGGAGAAGCTGGAACCATCGTAGATGTTAAAATCTTTACAAGAGAAAATTCAGATGAGTTAGGACCTGGAGTCAATCAAATTATCAGATGCTACATTGCAACAAAGAGAAAAATATCGGTTGGAGATAAAATGGCAGGACGTCATGGTAATAAGGGTGTTATCTCAAGAGTTTTACCAGAAGAGGATATGCCATTTATGCCAGATGGTACACCAATTGATATCTTATTGAATCCATTAGGTGTTCCTTCTCGTATGAATTTAGGTCAAGTTCTTGAAGTTCATTTAGGTGGAGCTGCGAAAGCTTTAGGATGGAAGATATCTACTCCAGTATTTGATGGAGCAACAGAAGAAGATGTAAGAGAATTACTTGGTAAAGCAGGAATGAGTGAGGATGGAAAAACTGTTTTATATGATGGAAGAACAGGAGACCCATTTGATAAACCAATTACAGTTGGTATTATGTATATGTTGAAACTTCACCATTTAGTTGATGACAAGATTCATGCTCGTTCAACTGGACCATACTCATTAGTAACACAACAACCTCTAGGAGGAAAAGCACAATTTGGTGGTCAACGTTTTGGAGAGATGGAAGTTTGGGCACTAGAAGCATATGGCGCTGCTTATACATTACAAGAGATGTTAACAGTAAAATCAGATGATGTAGTAGGAAGAGTAAAAACATACGAAGCAATTGTAAAAGGAGAAAATGTTCCAGAGCCAGGAGTTCCAGAAAGTTTCAAAGTTCTTGTTAAAGAATTACAATCATTAGGATTAGACGTACGCCTATATTCTGAAGATAATCAAGAATTAGAACTAAAAGAAAATATTGAAGAAGGAATAGAATATGATCCTAGTAAAGAACAAAAAGCTTTACAAGAGGAAGAAGTAATTGCTGATGGTGATTTAGATAGCTATGTAGAAGAAACAAGTGATGATGTTTTGTTAGAAGATGATGAAGATTCTTTCGATGACGGAAAGGATGAATTATTTGAAGAATTAGACGATGAAGGAGAAGAATTTTTATTTGACAATGACTTAGCAAATGATAATCTTGATGACGAAAATGATATGATTGAATAGGATTAAAAAACTTTGAAGAATATGTAAAAGATCATAAAAACATGACAAATAATAAAAATGCAATAAATAGAATTACTGTAGGAAATAAACAATATGGTGGATCAGACAAAATAGATTTAAAAATAAGAGAAATTGAAAAATTCATAAGTGAATAATTAAATAAATTTTAAAAAGATAAGAGGCGACTTAAGAAAATTGCAAGAGCGGTGGTTAGACCTTTTAATCTGTTTTGAAATTACCCAAAAAATATTAAAAATTAATTGGGAGATGTGTCACCAAATGGACAGAAATGTCCATTTGGAAACGTCCCCAATTGGACACAGGGGGGAAAATAGTGGACGAATTAGACATTTTTAATAAGTTGAAAATAGGTGTTGCGTCAGATGAGAAGATAAGAGAATGGTCAAAGGGCGAAGTTAAAAAGCCTGAGACAATCAACTACAGAACATTGAAACCAGAAAAGGATGGACTATTTTGTGAAAGAATATTTGGACCAACAAAAGACTGGGAATGTCACTGTGGAAAATATAAAAGAGTCAGATATAAAGGGATTGTATGTGATAGATGTGGTGTAGAAGTTACAAAATCAAAAGTTAGACGTGAAAGAATGGGACATATAGAACTTGCTGCACCAGTTGCTCATATTTGGTATTTTAAAGGAATTCCTAGTAGAATTGCTTTAATGTTAGATATTTCACCAAGAAATCTTGAAAAAGTAGTTTATTTTGCATCTTATATTGTTACGGATAAAGGAACTTCTGGATTAGAGAAATGCCAAATATTAAATGAAAAAGAATATCATGAAGCAGAGGAAAAGTACGGAAAAGGCTCTTTTAAAGCAAAAATGGGAGCAGAGGCTTTAAGAGAGTTATTGGAACAAATTGATGTAGAAAAATTGTCGAAACAAATTAGAAAAGAATTAGAAAGTGCAAGTGAGCAAAAAAAGGTAAAACTTGTAAAAAGATTAGATACGGTAGAAGCATTTAGAATTTCAGGAAATAGACCTGAGTGGATGGTTATGAATGTAGTACCAGTTATTCCACCAGAATTAAGACCAATGGTTCAATTGGATGGTGGTAGATTTGCTACATCAGATTTGAATGATTTATATAGAAGAGTTATTAACAGAAATAACAGGTTAAAGAGATTATTAGAATTAGGAGCACCAGAAATTATTGTAAGAAATGAAAAAAGAATGCTTCAAGAATCTGTTGATGCTTTAATTGATAACGGTAGAAGAGGAAGACCAGTAACAGGTGCTGGAAATAGACCATTAAAGTCTTTATCTGATATGTTAAAAGGAAAACAAGGTAGATTCCGTCAAAACTTATTAGGAAAACGTGTTGACTATTCTGGACGTTCTGTTATCGTGGTTGGACCAGAACTTAAAATCTATCAATGTGGACTTCCAAAAGAAATGGCAGTCGAATTATTTAAGCCATTTGTTATGAGAGAATTAGTTGGTAGAGGAATTGCTCAGAATATTAAAAATGCTAAAAGAATGGTTGAAAGACTAAGACCAGAAGTATGGGGAATTTTAGAAGAAGTTATAAAAGATCATCCAGTTATGCTAAACCGTGCTCCAACGCTACATAGACTTGGAATTCAAAGCTTTGAACCAGTGCTGGTAGAAGGAAGAGCGATTAAACTTCACCCATTAGTTTGTGAAGCCTTCAATGCAGACTTCGATGGTGATCAAATGGCAGTTCACTTACCATTATCACCAGAAGCACAAGCAGAATCAAGATATCTAATGTTGTCTACAAACAATTTATTAAAGCCACAAGATGGAAAACCAGTTGCTGTACCAAGACTAGATATGATTTTAGGAAGTTATTATTTAACCATGGTATTAGATGGAGAAAAAGGAGAAGGAAAATACTTCAAAGATCCAGATGAAGCAATTATGGCATTTGAAAATCATGATGTTGCTATCCATGCAAAAATTTATGTAAGGATTACAAAAGAGATTAATGGAGAAAAGAAAACAGCGAAAGTAGAGACAAGTGTTGGTAGAATTATATTTAATCAAGGAATTCCTCAAGATTTAGGATTTGTAGACAGAAAGAAAGATCCATTCCAATATGAAATTAGTTTTCCAGTTATGAAAAAATCAATGGGACAAATCATTGAAAGAGTAATTAGTATTCATGGATTAACAGAATCAGCAGAGGTAATCGATTATATTAAAGCATTAGGATTTAAATATTCTACTTTAGCAGGTATTACTTTCTCAATGGATGATGTAAAGGTGCCAGAAGCCAAAAAAGATTTATTAAAAGAAGCAGATGATAAAGTAGAAACAATTAGAAAACAATATGCTCGTGGTTTAATTACGAACGATGAAAGATATAATGCTGTCATCAATGTTTGGGAAGATACAACGAAAAAAGTAAGTAATGCTATGGAAGAAAACTTTGATGAGTTAAATCCAATATACATGATGGTTAAATCTGGAGCGCGTGGTAATATGAACCAATTAAGACAAATTGCAGGTATTCGTGGATTGATGGCAAGTACGACTGGTAAGGCAGTAGAAATTCCAATTAAATCATCATTTGCAGAAGGATTAGATGCTTTGGAATACTTTATTTCAGCCCATGGAGCTCGTAAAGGTCTTTCTGATACAGCTTTAAGAACAGCTGACTCTGGATATTTAACAAGAAGATTAGTAGATGTTTCACAAGATATCATTGTTCGTGAACATGATTGCGGAACACATGAAGGAATTATTGTTTATGATATTAAAGATGGAAATCAAATTATTGAAAAAATGCAAGAAAGACTAGTTGGAAGGTATCCAGTAAATGATGTAATTCATCCAGAAACAAAAGAATTAATTGTAGATACCGATACAATGATTACAGATGCAATAGCAGAAAAGATTGTTGCTTCAGGAATTGAGAAATTAGAAGTACGTTCTGTTTTAGGATGTCGTTCAAAACATGGTGTATGTCAAAAATGCTATGGTATGGGACTAGCAAGAAGAGATTTAGTTTCTATTGGCGAATCAATTGGTATTATTGCAGCACAATCTATTGGTGAACCTGGTACACAGCTTACAATGAGAACGATTCACTCTGGTGGTGTTGCTGGTGTAGCAGATATTACACAAGGTTTACCTAGGGTCGAAGAATTATTTGAAGCGAGAAAGCCAAAAGGACTTGCTATTATAACTGAAATTGATGGTAAAGTAAAAATCAAAGAAACAAAGAAGAAAAAAGAAGTGATTGTAACTTCAAAAGATAATTCAAAATCTTATACCATACCATTTGGATCAAAGATGAAAGTAAAAGATGGTGATATGGTAGAAGCTGGCGAAGCATTAATTGAGGGTTCGATTAACCCAGCTGAAATTCTAGAAATCAAGGGACCAGAAGGGGTATACGAATACTTAATTTCAGAAGTACAAAAAGTTTATCGAAATCAAGGTGTTGATATTAATGATAAACATATTGAAGTAATTGGTAGACAAATGCTTAAGAAAGTTAGAGTAGAAGATAATGCGGATACAGATATGTTCCCAGGTTCTCTAATTGATATGTATGAATTTGAAGATAAAAATAACCAAGTAATTGCAGAAGGTAAGCGTCCTGCAACAGGTAAGAGAGTTTTACTTGGAATTACAAAAGCTTCACTTGCAACAGATAGTTTCTTATCAGCAGCATCTTTCCAAGAGACAACAAGAGTTTTAACAGAAGCGGCAATTAAAGGAAAGACAGATGATTTAGTAGGATTAAAAGAAAATGTTATTATTGGTAAATTAATTCCAGCAGGAACAGGAATGCAAAAATATCAAAATATTCATATTAGTACAGAAAGCGAATTAGAGGAAACAAGTAATAATGTTGAAGAAAATGTAGAAACAAATGTTGAATAAAATTTGATGGAAAGACAATATAGAATGAAAATAAGATAGTTATGATGGAGACCATTGTATAATTAGTAAATGTAAAAAAAGATTTTAGGAGAATCTTAAACTTGATTTGAGAGGAGCCTAAAATCTTTTTTATACAGTTACTTTTATAAAAATGTTTGACTTTAATAACTATCTTATTTTCATTCTATATTGTCTCTGTCTCTTATACACATCTGACGCTGCCGACGAAGCTAGAAG
>USQP01000003.1 GCA_900556945.1 uncultured Clostridium sp. | reverse complement strand
TAGATTTAAGGTTAACAAAGGTTGGAGCAAGGCGTTGCTCCTTTTTTTATGTCTACATTTTCGAGAAGAGATTTTTTCACTTTATACTTTACTCCTGCTAATTTCAAACTAGAACTTAATGACTAACTTCCTCGGAGAGCTAAATAACGACTTCACCATTTGTTGGTAACATCGTAAGCTCCCAAGAGTCTGTGCAAAACCTTAGAAGCTATATTTAATTGTCACCTATTTTTTATATATTTATGGAAAGAAACTAGACAACATATCTATAAACTACATAGTAGGAGAAAACAGAAATCAAATTCAAATGATACCTCTCGACCAATTGATTGCTCCAAATTCTTGGGCAAGGATTATCAATTTATTTATGGATATCTTGCCTATAAATGAGCTTGGGGTTAAACATGTCAAACTTCAATAAAAGGAGCCTACCGTATAATCCTGCAACATTACTAAAATTGTATTTATATGGTTATAAGTATTCAATAAGGTCATCAAGAAAACTGGAGTACTCCTGTAAGGTAAATGTGGAATTATGATAGCTATTAGGAGGCTTAACGCCCTCTTTTCGGACAATCGCTTATTTCAAAAAAAATAATGCGAAGGCTTTTAGAAAAATCTTTAAATAGAATCATAAATTGAGGACCAAACCTCAAATATCTAGGAATGGTCCTCGATCTATTCGAACTTCAATACTTAAATAAAACCTCTGCCTTTTTAACAAACATCTCTTATAAAACTCTTTTTTTCATTGAATTTACTTGAGATCCATTTCTGAATTTGATGGCAATATACGAATATCAAAAATATCTCCTGTCATATTCTTTAATCTAGCGGCAATTTTCAATGTTATATTTTTCTTACCACGGGTCAATTCAAAAGGAATAGGAATATATTTTGCATAATTCTTCGTGACCAACCCTTCATCACCTAGACTACGCACAAATGATTTAATCACCTGTCCATCTATCAACAAATCAAAAGCAAATTCATCCTGATCATTCCCCCGAAACGCAATATAAAGTGTCTGCTCCTTATCTGGAAGTGATGCTAAATTATACATAAAATATCCTCCATTGACTGCACGACGCCATGATGAAATATAATCATATTTTCCTGTAATATTACTCACCTGCTCTATCTTGTGCATTCGTTCAGAATCAGTATCTCCTATACAAATAGCATCTACATTTATCGTTCCTAAATTTTGATTCATATTGACATAATAGCTACCATCCCAAACTGTTTTTATATACTCTTCTTTGTCATCAACATGAATCATGTAAATAGCATATCGACTAAAATTTATCCTATTGTAAGGAACCAATTTTACAGATTTTCCTTCTTTCGGATTATAGATAAATAATAATTCCTTCCCAACTACTCGTCTGATATTACCTTTTATTTCATTCAATGTTCCAAACAAAACAGGAGTATCTGACATAGGAATCATTACATTACTAACAGTTTTACGCTCATGTCGGAATTCTTCTTTCCCAATATTAGTATTGTCTATTTTAGTCGCTAACACAATAGGCCCGTAAGTCATAGCAAGATATCTTTCACTATTTTTTAAAGGTACAATTTCTAATAGAGGTGTAAATGTCACTTTAATTTCATCCCCATCTGACCATTCACGTGATATTGTAACATAACCTTTTTCTGATTTTATGCCTTTCACAATTTTATTATTTACTCTCACAACCATACTTTTATTTTTGATCCAAAAGGGGATCCGTATTTTTAAATCTATTTGTTGTGTAGATGAAGACTTTATAGTAAGTAATGTCTGATCTTCGTCAGGAAAATTAGTAGATTGAGTAATCATAATGTTCTTTTCATTCCAGTCCAACGTTGATGCTATAAACATATTTACATAAAGTGAATTATCTTTATGTGCATAAATCATTTTCGCAAACTTTGCTGGAGCTTCAAATCCCGTACCTGTACAACACCAAAATGAATGATACCTTGTTCCATATATTTTATAATGACCAGGCCGCATAGGAGTATAATAAACACACATTCCTTCTTCCGGGTCATAATTAGCTAAAATATGATTATAAAGTACACGTTCATAATAATCAATCCTATCTACTCTGCCATCAGTTTGATAAAGACTTTCAGTCAATCGCATCATATTAACTGAGTTACATGATTCTGGACCACCATATTGTGGTATTTTCTTTTCAAACATACTTTCCTCGAAAAAATGCTCTCCAGTACTATTTCCACCATTTATCCATGTATGCTTTTGAACAACAATATCCCAAAAACGAGTAGCAGCATCATTGTAAGCCTTATTATTCGTATATCGATAAACTGCATTAAAACCTGTAAATTTAGGTATTTGTGTATTAGCATGCCAACCGTTCAGTATATCCTCTCCTTTGGAAAGAGGTACCCACATATCCTCATCATTTAATTTTTTAGCCCATTCTAAATATTTCTTATCTCCAGTTATCTTATATACGTCTATATAAGATTCATTAATAGATCCATGTTCACATACCAACATTTTTTGAATGTTCTCATGATTCAATTTATCTAATACCTCATAACCAAACCAATCTGCCATCCCCATTAATATTCTTTTAGCATCTTGTATATGACATCGCTTATAAACTCCATAAAGTCCTAGCATAATTTTATTCATAATATACACAGGTTCCCAAGTTTGGTTGATTAGAGGATTGGATGTCGTAAAATCTCCATCAATCATATCTTCAAACACTTGCTTACCATTAACAGTAGCTAATAAATAACCATCTCCATGAGCTTTTTGACAAAGCAGTAACTCATTGACAATATAATTTAATCTATCAAGAATCATTTTATCATTTGTTGTCTGATACATCATAGACATGGAGGACATATAAAAACCAAGAATATGTCCAGCTAATGGTCCGCCTCCCCACACATCTTCTGATTCCCAAAAAGGATAGGGTTGAGCTTTAGGAGTCAATCCTGCCTCACGTCTAAACCAAGATAACAATCTATCTGGCTCCAACGTTAAAAGATATTGATGATCTAAATCCTGAATATGCTTAAAGTACTTGTCCGTAATTCGAACCTCACTCAATGAAAAAAGATCTATTCTATTTTTAGATAAAGGCTTAGTAGTTCCCCACATATAAACATTTGATATGCAGGACATCACAATTACAAACAATAATATTTTATATTTTTTCATGTCAATATTTATTATATATTTTCAAGTTGAGAACAAAAATCAATTACTTTTGCAAATAATTCGGATTTTGAGTTAATTTTGGATTTGAAGTTAAAACAACCTCTGGTATAGGGAAAACACTACGGTAATCTCCTTTAGGCTTATGTGACAACCAACTTTTTTTAGTAAACAAACCAAAACGAATCATGTCCCTTCTTCGGTGAGCCTCCCAAACAAATTCCCACCCCAACTCATCATACAATCGTCCGAACTCAACCGGGTCTTGATTACCTGGATCTACAATATGATATTTCTCTACATAACCATATTGATAAATAGAATTAGCTTTAAGTTGCTCATCCGTAACCATTATTTTTTCTGGATGATCTCTAAAAGCTCGTTCCCTAACCTGAGAAACCAAAGCACCAGCCCCCGGCTGCCCCGTTCGCAGTAAACACTCTGCTTTCATCATCAACACCTCAGCAAAACGGAAAAAAGGGAAATCAGTATCAGAAGAAGAAGGAGTCTGAGGAGCGACCTCAAATTTATTCATGCGCCACCCCTCAAATTCTTTTACATAACTAGCATCAGGTATCTCTTTTACAATGATAAAATCCTCACCTATATTATCATAAATCCCCTTTAGTATTTCACCGTTACTACTATATTGTGCTCCTCTAAGCCATGTATCATCTATACGACTATCATCTTCATCATAAGTATCAGCAAACTGAGTTATTGCCATTGTTGTTCCACTTCCCCAAGGAGTTGCTTCCAAATTAAATTTATCTTTTAACTGAGCTTGCCAAGAACGCATATGCATATCATTTCCTGTTGCAATAATTTTATCATAAGGTACTGCTAAAATAATTTCTTTTGAAGACTCAACTCCAGATGATCTGAATGAATCTTTAAAATTTTGAGAGAGCATACAAGGGCTATTATTGATTATATCGTTACATTGTACAATACAATCCTCCCAATGAGCCGTTCCTGTATACACTTCAGCGTTCAAATACACATTCGCCAACAATGTCTTTGCCGCCCATTTATTAAATCGTCCATACATAGCACCTCCTTGCTCCTCGCTTAAATAAGGTATAACTTCAATCAGTTCTTTTACTATAAAATCAAAGATTTCCTTACGAGAACTTTTTTCTGGCATTTCATCTGATGTAGTAATTACCAAAGGAGCATCTCCAAAATTATCACATATCAACCAATAATAAAAAGCTCTAGCTGCTCTTAGTTCCATTATTCCTTGTTCCTTTGCCTCCAAAGAAGGAGCGGGTACTTTACCACTCTCAATCAATTCTATAGAATAATTAGCAAATAAAGCTCCCCGATACATCCAATCCCAAAATTCTTTAATATTAGCCAGCTCAGAATTCCAATCATGATAATGAAAATGCATATATTGGCCACCATCATACCAACCTGTGGCAGTAGGAGGAGATACTATTGCATCTCCAGTCACTTCATTCGCTGTCCAAAATCCCGTATGGCTAAACACTCCACGTAAAGGTGAATATACACTTGAAACCACAGATTTAAAATCTTTTACCGTATATTCATAACTATCCTGTGTTATTGAAGAATATACTTTTTCTGTTAAATCATTACTACAACATGACATTATTCCCGCCAAGCTTATAGAAGTAACTATACCTACTATCTTATTTATTGTTTTCATAATATTTAGAATTTAAATGACATACCAATTGTATAAGTTCTAGCCGAAGGATATCTATAACGATTATCTATACCTGGATACATTCCGTTTACAGGAGTTTCCGGATCTATACCACTATATCCAGTAATAACAGCAAGATTAGAAACAGAACCAAAAAAACGAATATTTTTCAACCAATTCCATCTTGTATTCCAAGTATAGCCTAAAGTCAGATTATCAATCTTCCAATAGTCACCATTTTCAATATGATAACTTACGTAAGCCAGTGGTTGATCTACAGCAAGAGGACGTTTCCCAAAGACAGGATCAAAAGCTTTCTCCATTACATTCCATCCTGCAGTAAACATAGCAGGTACCCCATGAAAAGCAGCAGCCGAATTCCATATTTGAAAACCAAAAGCCCCACGCATTGTAAGACTTAAATCAAAATTTTTATATCCAAAAGTGTTATTCCAATTCACATAATGTTTCGGCAAGCCATTACCTAATACTTTTTTATCAGAAGGAAGCGCATCATTTATAGATTTTGGGGTTCCATCTTCACCCTCTATTATCCAATGCCCATCATCATCTATATCAATAGACTTATATCCCCAAAAATTACCGAAAGGTTGCCCCTCTTGTATTCTGTGTGTTGCCTGCCACATAGGAGATCCCGTTGTCCCCGTATCTAAATATGTACTTGCAACAAATTTACCAGAAAGTGTCACTAATTTATTTGCATTACTAGAATAGTTTATATTTGTTACCCATTGAAAATCTTTTGTTGAAACAGGCGTTACCTGTATAGAAACTTCTACCCCTGTATTACGTATAGACCCTCCGTTAGCTTGTATTGTAGGAAATAAATATGGAGGTGAAGGAACATTATATTCCCAAATCAAATCCTTAGTCGTTCTTCTATAAAAGTCAATGCTTCCGGTTAACCGATTATCAAAAAAGCCAACATCTAGGCCAACATTAAGTTCCTCTTTCTTTTCCCAACGGAGATCTGGATTCGTATTGGAACTAGGATGAACAGACTTAATCCAAGTGCCATCATAATATGCATAATCATTAAAATTAATCGAACGAAGAGACATATAAGGAGAATATGGTTCCGTACCTGTAATACCAAATCCCGCACGTATTTTCAATGCAGAAAGAGATGACACATCCTTTAGAAAATTCTCTTCCACTATATTCCATGCTACAGATACAGCTGGAAAAGTTCCCCACTTATAATTCTTACCAAATTTAGTAGATCCCTCCTGTCTTATACTAGCAGATAAAATGTATTTTCCTTTATAATTATAATTCAAACGAGCAAAATAAGCAATCAACAAATTCTCCCTTTTCTCCGAATCTTCATTAGCTTTTCCATCACGTAAAGCTTGACCTTCACTCATATTATTATATGTATAATCATCTGAAGGAAAATCCCAATTTTGCATCCAATAATCTTCATACCCACTTTTCATCCAACTATACCCTCCCAACAAAGTAAAATTATGATCTTTAAATAATGTCTTATTGTATTGAACTGTCAATTCAGATAATGTTTCATATGTAGATTGTGTACCACGAGATGCATATCCATTCTTACCATTTTTAGTAGTTGAAGAATGTTGCTTCGTTTCATAATATCCTCGGATCTGATTAAAAATATTTTTAGATGCAGTATATTTAATATTTAATCCTGCAATAGGAGTAAATGCCAAATTAGCAAACATTCTTAAAGCAGTTTCCTTATTCTCTCCCTCTGTTTCCCATAAAAGAGCCAACGGATTTAAATAATCATTAATAGGTCTCTCTTTCCAATTTCCATTTTCATCTCTAACAGGATCTGTAGGATTAAATTGAATCGCTCCTGCATAAACATCTGTTTTATATCCACCACCATCTGCACCATCAAAATATTTTTTTAGAGAACCATTCAACCCTGCATTAATACGCAATTTATCATTAAACATGCGATGAGTAACCTCAATGCGTGGATAAATGATCTGGTTGTCCGAACGTTGAATTATACCCTCCAAACTCCTATATTCAAGACTTGCCAAATAATTAGTTGTCTGACTTCCTCCTCTTAAACTTACATTATATACTTGTGAAATAGGAGTACGAGTTATTTCATCCAACCAATCCACATCACCACCATAATCAGTCGCACCACCATACCCTCCTTGAGCTACTTTCTCACGATATTGACCTGCTGTCATCATTGGCAACTTTTTCACGATCTGTTGAATAGAAATATAAGCATTCACATCTACTGTTGTTGGCATTTCCCCATTTACATGTTTTGTAGTAATAAGAATAACTCCATTAGTACCACGTGTACCATAAATAGCTGCTGCCGAACCATCTTTTAATACATCTATTTGTGCTATCTCATCAGGAGAAACAGAATTTAATGCTCCAGGAATTCCATCTATGAGAATTAACGGAGTGGTGTTTTGCCCTAATGTTGTGATACCACGCAAAGATAATTGGGAAGAAGAAAGAGGATTGGCATCTGGGGTTATAACAGCTAGTCCCGGAACTTGTCCACGAATCATCTGAGCAGCATCTGGAGAAGGGACCTTCAAAAAATTCTCTGATTTTACAGTGGCAATAGAACTAGCGACCTCCCCTTTCCGCTGTGTTCCATAACCAATAACAACAACTTCATCTAATAATTCAGAATCTTCTTTCAAAATAACTGATAAAGCCTTACCTCCCTTCTGTACTTTCAACTGTTGAGATTTAAATCCAATATATGATATATCTAATAAGGCATTTTCCTGAACTTCCAGCATAAAAATTCCATCAATATCTGTAATAGTACCATTTGAAGTCCCTTTTTCTTTAACTGTTGCTCCAACCACAGGGGCTCCATTTACATCTTTTACAATACCACTAATTTTAATTTTTTGTTCATTCGCTACTTTTAGTTCCTGAATTCTTTTAATAACAATATTCTTCCCTTGTATTTCATAAGAAACATTTTGTCCTTTCAAAATCTGATTAATAGCTTCATCCAATTGATTAGCATCTATTGTTACCATCTTCCGAATATCCAAATCTCCAGCAATATACACAAATGAGAAACCACTTTTAGTTTGTAATTCCATCATCGCCTTTTTCACTGAAACATCATTCATTTTCAACGATATAAGTTGAGAGTACACACTTAAATTTAGGCATAATACAGCCCCGACCATCAAGATGGCCCTCCTTTTGTAATTCATAAATTTAGAATTTAAAAAATTAAAAACTTTTGTAGGAAGGCGATTTTAAGAAATATTTTTATTACTTTTGTCACATTCCTCAAAAAAGATCTCACATTTGACATTTTGAGGGAATAATATGGAAGCCGGGAGATTTCGCAGATCTTCCGACTTTTTTATATCCAGTCTTCCCACCCTTATTTTACGTACTTCTATTCATAGTTCTTTTTATTTAAGATTAGACAAATAGTTAATATAAAATTATTTCTTTATCATTTAAAGTATAATGTACCTTTTCCGTTGCTGATAATGCCTCCAGAATATCTCTAACACTTTGATCGTTTTTATTAAAATTTCCATAAAAACGAATTTTTTTTAAAGCATCATTAGCAAATTTAATTCGAACGCCATAATTACGTTCCAATATTTGTGCTACTTCTGGTAAAGGTATTTCATCAAAGAAAAGTCTACCGGTTATCCATTCTATATTTATTCCATCCCTTTTCCATTCTTTTTTCATAGTCTTTACTCTTTTATCTAATATCACCTGTTCATTAGGTAATAATAATAATTCCTCCTCTCTCTGAAGCTGATTATTTAAAACAATTCTTCCTTCTAACAGAGACACAACAACTTCTTTATCTTCAGGATAATCTCTAAAATTAAATTTAGTTCCAAGTACTCTTACTTGTAACTCTTTTGTTTTCACATAAAAAGGCATTTCAATATTACGAGCAACCTCAAAATAACCTTCACCTTGTAACTCAACATCACGATTGTATACTCCAAAATTTTGTGGATAAATAATACGTGATCCAGCATTAAGTATCACTATAGTACCATCTGGCAAACGGAGTCTTGTTTGTGATCCTATAGGTGTTTCCACCTCTATCCCCGTTTCCGTTAAAACATTTTTAAGATTACTTTTACCCCTCCAATACGAGAAATAAGAGATAAAACCTATTATTGATATAAAAGCCACATATTTATAGACTATTTTCCATCTTAGCCTCTTCCTCATCATCTTGTTCTTTTGATATGTATCCACCCGTTTCCTAAATAACTGGAAAGCCTCATCTTTATTATATATAGAGTTTTTCATATCACTTATGGCAGAAAACCAAATTTCTTGCCGCTGCATAAAATACTTTTCATTTTCCACAGACGCAGCTATCCACTCCTTCAGTTCATGCACAGCATTTCCATCCAACTCATTACTTAAATAGGATACTATTAATTCATCAATATGTTCTTTTTCTGCTTTCATCTTTGTTGTTTCTAAAGTGAAGACGATTTATTTTAAATACAGGGTAGTCCTAAAAGAAACTTTTTTCTGTTTCAACACGAAAAAAATAAAATCAAAGCAATTAAATATTTGCTCAATTCAGTCTGAAGGAAAGATAATGCATTCTTTATATGATACTTAACCGTATTTATAGAAATACCTAATTCCTGAGAAATTTCTTCATATTTTTTCTCCTCAAATCTGCTTTTTTCAAAAACACATCTACATTCAATCGGTAGTTTGTCTATTGCCATACGGATTTCATGCTCCAATTCACGTTCCAATAATATTCCCAAAGGATAATTATCTGACTGCAAATACTTTTCTTCAGACATCTCTTCCGGTACTAGAACTGAAAATGAAATTTCCTTTTTTTCAGATCCAGATTTCAGATAGTCTATACAACGATTACGAACGGCCTTTATCAGATAACTTCTAATAGAAATAGTAATGTTTAAAGTTTCTCTGATTTCCCAAAGGTGAAAAATTACATCTCCGACTATAGTTTCCGATAAAAAATTATCGTTCAAATATTGATTTGCTACATGACACAAAAGAACATAATGATAATCATAGATGTATTTATAAGCATCTTCGTTGCCATTTTTCAGTTGTTCTACTATCAGTTTCTCTGTGTTTTCCATTTTATTTCTTTTGGAAAAGGAATAAAGTTAACGGGAACAAATTTAGAAATTAATTCTGAGTAACCTTATAAAAGTGCAAAAAACAAATCCGTTAATCTTATTATCACACCTTAAATGGTTACAATAAAGACTAACGGATTTCCCTATTCTAGTTTTACAAACTATATCCAACACCTCAGATAAAACGAATCTGAATCATCCCTCCATAAGGATTAAAATCGAAAAGAATCTTATCAGCATCCTTCTTTAGAAAAAGCTTTTTCCCATCTTGCCTAATCTCCGAAACTCTATTTCCCACAGATTTCAATACCATAGTCAGTGGTTCCGTAAATAATTGTGCATTCATATCCAAATGAGGAGTTATGTTATAGCCGTTTTCTTTTTCTAGCACATTCAAGCGAATTTTTTCTCGTTCTTTTGTATAGGCAGCCACCTCTCTAAATGTACCCACCCATATTTTATTTTCCAGAGCCTTTACCTTACTAAAATGTTCCCACAATATTTCGGGATTCAGAAAAGCATCATATCCTTGCGATATTCCATGTATCATTGCCACTCCCCATCTACCGGAGTTTACCAAGCTTTCCACCCATTTATCTAAAGACTCAGGAGTTGATTTCGATTTATCTCCCCCGATGGGATATTGTTCGGTACGTGTACCTACCCTGTTCTTTGAAGTTATTTTTAATATATCACTATTAACAGCATTGAAAGGATAACAGAATGTACGCGGTATTTTTCCTGTTTTCTCATAAAGTATACTGTCATTCTTCTCTACTTCCATTTTTACTTCCTCCAAAGAAACACGCTTTAAATTCGTATGTGACCAGCTATGACTGGATATTTCTTGCCCTTTGTCACTCATCTCTTTAATTTGCGCCCACGACATTCTCGGTTTTCCCTGCATAGCACTTTCATTCTCTATACATTTACCCCATATCCAGAAAGTACCTTTAAAGCCATATTTTTCCAATTTAGGGAAAAGCAACGTATAGTGTTCCTGTAAACCATCATCAAATGTATAACTAATAGCACATACTCTGTCACCCTTATAAGGTGCCACATAAACATCTTGTGTGAACCCGTTATCCCTGATCTCAGCCCCTGTCTGTTTCACCAATTCTATTCGAGGCGATGATTCCGGCATAGAAACATACTCTTCATATACTCCCGGACGGACAAGTATAGATATTGTTTTCTTGCCACCACCAACTGCCGCATTCACTGCTTCCTGAACTGTAAAGAAATCCCCACTCCCATCTTTCGCCACCACATAATCATAACGTCGCACATATTTTGCCAAAGCCGGCACTTCTTCCATCAAAGCGTCCACAACCAACCCGGCAACTATACGTCCACCATATATATTCAAGTGAGTATTATCAATTTTCCCTTCCGGACAAAATTCATATTGTCCTGCTGGAATCCACATAAACAATTTTCTTGAATTCTCGACTCCCATACCGGTAACCAAGTCATGGGTCAATTTATTCAAATCAATAAAAGGTACATTCATTTCTCCGGCCACCCGACGGGGAGATTCCAGATATTCCCCATGGGTATCAACCAATACCGGACCTTCTTTTTCATAACTACCCTTTATCTCCGTCACACCTTTAGGAGGGAAATTACGACGGACTATAGAATTGAACAGTACAGGATTTCCTCCCTTAGCACGTGTTTCATTCACAAAACGTCTTAAATTATCATCAAAGGTACTTCCGGGTTCTGTATGTAATGTAGCTCTAGGTTTCTCATCATTATGCCCGAACTGAATAAATACATAATCACCTTTATGAATTTTAGAAAGCACTACATCCCAACGTCCTTCATTGATAAAACTGAGTGAACTTCTTCCATTCATAGCGTGATTATCCACCACAACCTCTTCCGTAAAATATCCGGGAAACATTTGTCCCCAACCACGCTCTATATTACCATTCTTCAGACTTTTATTCGCCATAGTGGAGTCACCAATCATAAAAATAGTAATGGGTTCTTTTCTCTCAGCAATAAAAGCCGATAACAGGAGTAAAGCACATAAAGCAAGTAATACTTTTAATTTCATGTTTTTCATATACATTTTATAAGTTAAAAGATTCAGGCAAAAGTAAACAAGAACAAGAAAAGAAACCATAAAAAATGATACAAGAATATAGAAATTTGTTCAAAATCAATAGCTCAATTACTCTTTCAGTAAATAAGAACTAATAAAAAAATGTTCAAATAACATTTATTTGCCATTTGAACATTTTTTCAATCCTTCAAAGTTCACATCGAAACATAGGAGGTTCTCCCAAATAAACAAACTCTTCCAAAAAGACAAAAAAATGAATGTCCAACTGTCAGAATGATGCAGGCAAAGAAAGTAATTGATACATCAATGTATGTGCCATACGTTCTTGACCATTGGTATTAGGATGCAAACGATCATACCCCGAATCATAGAAATAAATAAGTTGTTCTTCAATCATCGGATTCATACCTGTAACCGAATTAAAATCTATTACAGGAACTCCCCACAAATTACCTGCTTCCTTAATGGCCTGTACATAAGCATCCACATATTCTCCGCATTTATTCTGATAGCTTTCATCCGGTTGTACATTCTTTTCGCCGAATTCCGCTAAAGAACGATGCAATGGGGTCAACAAAACAATTTGTTTATCGGGAAACAATTTTTTCAAATGACTCAAACCAATATTAATACGGCCTTTATACGTATCATTCGTCATTATAGGAACACGCCTTTTACGCGTTTCCAGTTTTTTAGTTTCACCACGGGCAGCCATCACCTGCTCTTCTTTCTCTGCAAACCAAGTCCCGACAGGTACGCTGCTATTAAAATCATTTGTCCCCATCAAAACCACGATGGCATCAACCTCTTCTCCATGCTCCTTTTTCAATTGTTCTGCCTGACGGGGTACATCATTCCATTGACGTCCACTCACTCCATACACATAAGGAGTGATATCCAACCATTCTTTCAAAAAATCCCAATACTTTTTTATGTTATCTCCATAACAATTGGGATCAGTTATCGAGTCTCCTATATAACCAACCTTTTTTCCATACCATGGATGCCGGATATAACCTTTATTACATGATTCTTTTCCACAGAGAGACGTTTCCTGTCCGTGTAACAGCAACGGACACGCTAATAAAAGAGCAAATACAATAAACTGTCTGTTTTTCATAAGCAACTATTATTTTTTCAATCAGTAAAGTGCCATCAAAGATATAAAATAAGAAATAGAAAATAACCATCACAGACTTTTATTTTCGTTTGTCCTCCTCTATCATTCATAAGACAAGAAGTTCGAAAGGTTATAATAAACAAAACTTTACACTTTTAGATCCATTTGTTAACAAGACACGACATATTTATAAAGCATGTTATAAAACGGCGAAATACAGACTAGAAACTTGCTATTATAAATAAAGTCCGTATCTTTGTAGTGTGTTTTTCATAGTATTAGATTTAAGGTTAACAAAAAGATTGGCTGTCTGGGATAGATAGCCTTTTTTTATGCCTTTTTTTGTATATTTGAGGGACTTAAAACTTGAATGAATATAATGAGAACAAGCCTATTAACTCTGTTACTCTCTGTTGTGGCAATATCAGCCTTTGCACAGACAAAGACGGTGACAGGAACAGTGACGGACGCTGCCAATGAACCATTGATCGGCGCATCGGTACTCGTACAAGGAACGTCCACCGGAACCATCACGGACATGGACGGTAAATATTCAATCTCTGTCACTCCGGAGGACGTACTGGCATTTTCATACGTGGGGATGACTTCGCAAACCATTAAAGTGGGGACACAGAACGTCATCAATGTCACTTTAAAAGAAGATTCACAAGTACTAGCCGAAACAGTCGTTATCGGATACGGTAGTGCAAAGAAAAGAGACTTGACAGGTTCTATCACCAATATCAAAGGAGAAGAGTTAGCCAACAAACTGGCAATGAATCCGCTGTCTTCCCTTCAGGGGAAAGTGGCAGGTGTGCAGATTGTAAA
>USQP01000002.1 GCA_900556945.1 uncultured Clostridium sp. | reverse complement strand
CATACGATATTACTACGCGTCTCGTGGGCTCGGAGATGTGTATAAGAGACAGGGTATATGTAAATTAATTACTTCACACGTCCAATTTATAATTAAACACATCAATCCCGCCAATACCCATTTATAATCTACATGATTTAACACTTCTATTATATTATTTATACCATCCACTTGGACCATATAAATTAGCAACCCTGTAAATATGACTATAATAAGTATAAAATTTAATATTGTCATTTTCTTATTTGCTGGTTTTACTTGCTCTTCTTTATTTAATTTAACTTGATTTTCGTCATTCTCAAGATTTTCCTGCATACTTTTTCTCCCATAATATCATTTAAACAATAATAAAACAGAAAGACTGTATTAGCAGATATCATTCAACTAAAAACAGTCTTTCCTTATTCCTATTCTTCAACAGGTGCTTCTACTGGACAAACTCCCGCACATGTACCGCAAGAAATACAAGCTGATTGATCAATTACAAATTTATCATCACCTTGTGAAATACATCCTACTGGACATTCAGCTGCACAAGCCCCACAAGAAATACATTTATCAGTTATTTTATATGCCATTTCTCTCACCTCCCTAAACTTTAACAAAAAATAATAAAAACTAATTTATTTTTTTCATTTCATTAATCCATTTTTTCTAATTCTTCCAGTTCCTTTTTATTTCTTAATTCCTCTTCATCCAATTTTTCTATTGTATTGTCTTTAATAATTTTAATATCCTTTACAGGATACTTTTTATAAAAATATCCCTCTCCATCTTTAATCTTGACTCTTACAACTTCTTTTAGTGTTTCTATATTGTCAACTTCTCCTTCTCCATCTTCTGTCTTTACAATGGCTCCTATATTAGGAAGTCTTTTCAATTTATCTTCATAAACATCGCTTTCATATTTTAGGCAGCACATAAGTCTTCCACAATTCCCAGAAATTTTTGAAGGGTTTAATGATAAGTTTTGTTCTTTTGCCATTTTTATAGATACTGCTTCAAAATCACTTAAGAAACTACAACAGCATAATTCTCTCCCACAAACTCCATTTCCGCCAATTCTTTTTACTTCATCCCTTACTCCTATTTGACGTAACTCAATTCTAGTTTTATAAATCGCTGCTAAATCTTTTACTAATTCCCTAAAATCAATTCTTCCATCCGCCGTAAAATAAAATAATATTTTACTATCATCAAATTTATATTCAACATCTGTTAATGTCATATCCAATTTATGTTCTTTT
The DNA here is from genome assembly GCA_900556945.1 of uncultured Clostridium sp. Classification (GTDB taxonomy): domain Bacteria; phylum Bacillota; class Clostridia; order TANB77; family CAG-508; genus CAG-269. Next base: position 13,271 of record USQP01000002.1, on the reverse strand, counting down.
ATTTTCTTTTGGCATATATGAAAGGCTTCTTTTTCTTTCTTTTGGCACTCCTCATAATGTTTGCGATCTTTATTATTAGCAATTCTAATCACTTTTTTTAATGGTGCCATAATTTTCTCATCTTCCACAATTCGATTAGGAATCATAACTTCCCCATATTCTTCCCCTTGAGCTGTCTCTACAATGACCTTGTCACCTTTTTTTACTCTTAAGTTTTTTGGATTAAAAAAATATATTTTACCTAATTTTTTAAATCTAACTCCGACTATATTTTTCAATTAAAATCCCTTTCCTCTCTTGGTCCAAATCTAGTTTGAAAAAGAAAGATGAAGTCTATTTTCAAACTACTTGCTCCCACATATTAAATAACATATTATCGATACACATATCATAATTTGCATTTTTTTGTAATCTTTTCTTTGTGTTTTCCACATATTTTATACAAGTTGTGTATTCACCATTCACCCTTGCTTTCTTTAGTAAAAGAATATTGATATAATCTAAAATTTCATAAATTTCATCTTTTGCTTTATATAATATTTCTGCTCCTTGTAGAATATCAATTAAATCTTTCTGCTTTAAATTATTTATTAGGCTTTCTAATTGTGAGTACTGTTCCTGTTTATCCTTTAATGTTATTGCCTTACCGATACTTCCCTGAAATATATCTAACATATTTTGAGAAATATTATCCATTTGATATTTCTCTTTTAGATACATTCTTATATCAGTATCTTCTATTGGATTAAAATATAGCATCATACATCTTGATTTTATTGTTGCTAAAAATTCATTCTCATTGGATCCAATTAATATAATAGTAGCAAATTCAGGGGGTTCTTCTAAAGTCTTTAATAAGCAATTCTGAGCCTCTTTTGTCATAGAATCTGCATCTTCTATTATATATACCTTTTTATTAGAAATAATTGGTTTTTCTTGTATCTTTTTCTGTAATTCTCTAATTTGTTCAATTTTAATACTATTACCTTCCGGTTCAATAGACAGAAAATCTGGATTGTTATTGCTATCAAATTCGATACAAGATTTGCAGTGATTACAAATTTTCTCTTCTCCCATGCATAATATTGCTTTAGCAAATTCGGTAGCAATCATTTTCTTACCTATTCCTGATATTCCAATCATTAAATAACTATGTGATACCTTGTTATAATTAATTGCTTGTTTTAGCATTGTCTTAATTGGATCATTTCCTAAAATACTCTCAAACATCCTAACTTTCATTCCTTTCCAGAAATGTAATCTAGTTTGGAAAAGAATTGTTATTTGGCTAGGCTCACAAGTTTTCAATTTATGAAGCGTTACTTTCGTACGTTGATTAAATTGAAAGCGAAGTGTAACAACGCCAAATGATAATTATTTTTAAAACTAGTCAACCTTTCCCCACATGTTTAGTGGCCATATCCTAATAGCTACTGTACTTTCAATTTTCTCTAATGGTATACATCCAAAAGCTCTACAATCTGTACTATTATTTCTATTGTCTCCCATAGCAAATACACAATTTTCTGGAACTACAAAATCATTAAACCCTACACCTGTCACATCTGTAACAATCCCTTCTTGTAAGTAAGGTTCTTCTAATTCTTCATCATTAATATATACTTTTCCATCTTTTATTTGCACATGTTCCCCTGGAAGAGCTATCACTCTTTTTATATAACTTCTTTTTCCTACCTCTAAAAAGTTATTAACAAACCATTGAAATCCATTCTTTTCTTCATATTGGGCTACTGGATTTTCCAAATCTATTTCCGATTGGTTTGTATACTTTATTTTATTTGGCTCTTCAAAAGTTATAATTTTACCTCTTTCTGGTAATGTTTTTGTCGTTCTTCCCCATCTATTTAACCATAATCTTTGATCCTGTACTAAAGTTGGGTACATAGATACTTGTTTTACAATAGTTGGTGTTCCTATAAAATATCGAAATACCATTGCTAACACAAGTGCTATTAATATACAATAGATCCATTCTAATATTTCTTTTACTGTTGAATTCAAATTTATCGCTTCCTTTTTTACTTTTGTTTTTATACTTTCCTATTATACATTAATTTCGTTGATTTAGCAATTAAAAAAGGAAGATATTTAAAAAATATTTTCCTTAATCTCGATCTCCTTTTGTAGGTATTCTAATTACAACTTCTGTTCCTTGTCCCACAACACTTTTTATATCAATGCTACCACCGTTCTTATCTAAAATTTCTTTTGCAATAGAAAGTCCTAATCCAGTTCCTCCCATTTCCCTTGTACGTGCCTTATCAACACGATAAAATCGCTCAAATATTCTACTTAAATCTTCTTCTGGAATGCCAATTCCATTATCAAAAACTTTTATATAGGCGTCATTATATACAAATCCAACATATATTTTTATTTCCCCACCATCTTTTGTATATTTAATACTATTGCTTAATATATTTAATATCACTCTTTCAATATCATATTTATCTGCATAAACTGGTGGTACATCCGCTGTAACAAAACAATTGACTGTATGATTCTTTTTCTTAATCTCGATTGCTAATTTGTCTTGACATTTTTTTACTAAATCTCCTAAATCAAACGATTCCTTTTGTGTTATTTTTTTATTATTATCATATCTTGAAAGTGTCAATAGATCAGTAACTAATTTTGCCATTCTTCTTGCTTCAGTTGCAATTACATTTAAGAATCTATCTTGTGTTTCTTTGTCATATTCTCCTTCTAATAAGGTATCTGCATATCCCATAATAGAAGTAATTGGTGTCTTTAGCTCATGTGATACGTCTGCTACTAACTCTTTTTGCATATTATCTAATTTAACATGTTCTGTAATATCTTGTATAACAGCAATAACCCCATCTGGTCTTTCCGAATCATTTTTAAATGGTGCAAAAAATGCATTTACATATCTGTCATCCACTTGTATTCTTTGTTCTGTAGAAGTCCAATTCTCTAAATAAATTATTTTTTCCATATTTATGTTTAACTTGAATTTTCCAAATATATCATCAAAATTACTATCTTCTGGTCGAATACTTAGGAATTTTTTAGCTGCTGGATTAATTAAAATAATTTCTCCTTGTCTATTAAAAGCTAATATTCCATCTGTCATATGTAGAAGTATGGTTTCTATCTGATTTTTTTGAGTAGAAACTTCGCTTAGTTTTTCTTTTAATTCTGTTGTCATGAGTCCAAAGACATTTTCTAAATTTCCCATTTCATTCTTCTTATTTTTTTTCTTTTCTTTAGGCTCTTCATCTGTTATTTTTTCTGCACTTTTTATCAATTTATTAATAGGATAGATAACAAACTTGGAAAGAAATATGGAAATTAAAATTCCTACTAAAATAAATATCGAAGTAGAAATAACTAAAATTAATTTCGTATTATTTTTTAAATTGTTTATAAAATCTAATACTTGTCCAACTTCTGTTATCTGATTCGTTTGAATTTGTGTACTCATATTATTTAATGATTCAATAAAAAATATCCCAAATCCACCTATAATAATAATTCCTATTAAGAAAAAGATTAGTATCATTTTAAATTGTATATTTTTAAACATCTTTTTACCTCTATTTAACTAATTTTTTTATTTCTTCATAAATTCTATCTTCTGCATCTATTGTTGAAATTTTTAGTGCATTTTCTCCCATTTTCTTTATTTTATCTTTATTTCGTACCATATCTTCTATTTCAGTATTTAATTTTTGTCCATTTATATCTTTATCCAATATTATTTTAGCTGCTCCAACCTTTTCTAACGCTTTTGCATTATATAATTGATGATCATGGCTAACATTTGGTAGTGGAACTAATATAGATGGTTTTCCTAAATTAGAAATTTCCGTTATCGTCATAGCTCCACTTCTTGCAACAATTATATCAACTGTATTCATTAGTTCCTCCATATTGTATATGTATGGAATAATTTTTATATTTTTAATATTATTTATGCTTACATTTAAAGTTTCTAATTGTTCTTTTATAACATCATATTGTTTCGGTCCCGTTGCCCATATCACTTGATAATTTTTATTCTTCTTGTTTTTAATGATTTCTATCATAGTATCATTAATCTTTTTTGCTCCTTGACTTCCCCCAAAAACTAGTACAATCGGTATATTTTCATTTAATCCAGATGCACGAATGATTTTACTTTTTTCACTTTCTGAATAATTCTTCTTTTCTATTTTTACAGGTGTTCCTGTATAGACTACATTATTTCCTTTCTTGATTCTAGGAATCGCATCTTTAAAGGAAACTAATATTGTATTCGTTTTACTAGCTAATACTTTTATCGCTTTACCTGGAAAAGCATTGCTTTCATGTAACATAGTTGGTATTTTTAGTTTATGTGCAGATGATATAGTAGCACCACAAATATATCCTCCTGTTCCTATTACAATATCTGGTTTAAATTCTTTTATGATTTTTTTTGCTTCTCCATACCCTTTTAATGTTCGATACATTTTTTTCATGTTTTCCAAAGATATTTTTTTGCTTAACCCATAAGCCTCTATTGTTTTTAATTCATATCCTGCTCTCGGAACCAAATCATTTTCTAAACCTCTTGTCGTTCCTATAAAAATTATCTTAGAATCTCTTTCTTCTTTTTTAATTCGATTAGCAATGGCTAATCCGGGATTAATATGTCCTGCCGTTCCGGCTGCTGCTATGATTACTCTCATAAATTATTCCTTTCAATTTTTTTGAATCATGAATCTATCTTAATTATTCAATACTATGATTTTGCACTTGCTCTTGATATATTCAGTAAGATTCCCATCTCACAGAGCAAAATAAATAATGCTGTTCCTCCGATAACTAAAAAATGGTAATGGCATACCTGTTGCTGGCATAGAAGAAGTTACAACTGCTACATTTATAATAACTTGTATGGCAACTAAGGCTGTTATTCCAATTGCTACTAAACTACCAAATAAATCTGGCGCTCTCATCGCAATTAAAACTCCTCTCCAAATAAAAACAGCAAATAAAATTAGAACAGCTATGCATCCGATAAAGCCTAATTCTTCTCCCAATATTGAAAAAATAAAATCATTGTGTGGCTCTGGTATGTATAAAAATTTTTGTTTACTCTCTCCGCAATCCTACTCCAAATAATCCGTCCAGACCCTATTGCATATAAACTTTGTATGACTTGCCATCCATCTCCTGTTGCATCTTGCCATGGATTCAAAAATGTTATTACTCTTTGTAATCGATACGGTTCTTTTATAATTAAAAATATCATAGCTGGAATTCCTACAATACCACCTGTTGCTACAAAGTGCCAAAATTTACATCCAGCCATTATCATCATAATTGAGCAAATTCCTATTATAACAACAGAAGCACTAAAATGTGGTTCTAATAAAAGTAATCCTATGATAGGTAACAAGAAACACATATGTTTTATAAAACCTTTTCCATATATTCCTAATTTATCTCGATTTTTAGTCAAAATTCCCGCGTAAAAAATTATCATTAATATTTTTACCATCTCAGAAGGTTGAAAAGATAATGTATCTGTAACATAAATCCATCGTTTGGCACCATTTACAGTCCTACCAGCAACTAATACCAACGCTAATAAAATCAAAGCAATCCACCATGCATGTTTATAAAATTTTTGATAAAATCTATAATCAATTTTGGATATAAATAGCATAGCAACAATTCCTAAAATTCCAAATATCAATTGCTTTGAAAAGAAAGCATAACTATTTCCACTTTCAGCAAGTGCCGAAGGTGAACTTGCCGATAAAACCATTACTAATCCTATTGATAATAATAGTAAAATAGTAATTAATAATGTAAAATCAACTGGATTATTTACAAAACTTGAAAAACTTTTCTCCTTTTTCTTTTTTGCCATCTTTCTTCTTCCTTCCTTAACTTTTGTTTTCATTCTATTACCATTTTATATTATCTTTAATCCGATTATGCATAATACTAAAGTAATTAAACTAAATATGATGACTACTTTGCTTTCTTTCCAACCAGACAATTCAAAATGATGATGCAAAGGTGCCATTTTAAATATTCTATTTCCTGTTTTCTTAAAATATGCCACTTGAATCATAACAGATAAAGTTTCTAATACAGGAATTAGAGCTATTACAATCAATAAGAATGGCATTTTCAAATAAAGTGCCATTGCTGAAATTACTCCTCCGTAGTAGTAAAGATCCTGTATCTCCCATAAAGACTTTTGCTGGATGTAGATTAAACATCAAGAATCCAAGTGTTGCTCCAATCACTATACTACCGAATATAGAAATCTCAGCTTGCCCTTGTATAATTCCTATGATTGTTAAACAAGTAATTATAATAGCGCTTACACTTGAAGAAAGCCCATCAATTCCATCTGTTAAATTTATTGCATTTGTTGTTGCTAGTATAACAAGAATAGCAAAAGGAATATAAAGATAAATTGGTATTGTTATATATTGTTTTATTACAGGGATATAAGTCTCTGTTCCAAGATGTAATCCATATATTAAATAAATCACATAGGCTACCGATATAATTAACAATCCTAACATTTTATAACTTGGTTTTAACCCTTTTGTATTTTTCAGCACCAATTTTTTAAAATCGTCAATAAATCCAATTAGTCCAAAACCTATTGTTAATAATAAAATTGGTAGTATTTTATTAGCTATATCATTTTGTTGATTGGTAATTAAAAATACATATGTTCCTGTAACTACCAATATCATAGTCAATATCATTATAATTCCACCCATAGTAGGTGTACCTTGCTTTTTTAAATGAGATTGTGGTCCATCATCTCTTTCTATTTGTCCTACTTTTAACTTTCGAAGGATAGGTATAATAACAATTCCTAAAATAACAGACACCACAAATGCTATGATTAATATCACTGTTTCTAATTTCAATCTTCTCAAACCTTTCCTTTTGTTTTTTCTAGTTCTTCTATTAAATCTTTTACAATCACTCTTTCATCAAATGGATGCTTCACACCATCAATTTCCTGATATGGTTCATGTCCTTTACCAGCTAAAACTATAATGTCTCTTTTGGTCGCCATCTTGATTGCCTGCCTTATAGCATCTATTCTATCAACAACTACCGAATATTTTCCTTTTGTTTTTTTCATTCCCTCTTCAATTTGATTTACAATTTTTTGAGGATCTTCTGTTCTCGGATTGTCAGAAGTAATAAAAGTATAATCTGCTATTCTTCCTGAAATTTCTCCCATAATTGGTCTTTTTCCACTGTCTCTGTCTCCACCACATCCAAAAACACTAATTACTTTTCCTCTAGTATAACTTTTTACTGCCTCTAATATATTTTGCAAACTTTCTGGTGAATGTGCATAATCAATCATAATTGGTATTTCTAATTTATTATCTACTAACTCGGATCTTCCCGGTACTCTAACTTCCAATAATGCCTCTTTTACTTTTTCGGGAGATACTCCAAATTTCTGTGCTACACAAATAGCAGCTAATGAATTATAAACACTAAATCTTCCTGGTATGCAAGTTTTTACTCTTTCATTTCGATCGGTTATTTTAACTTTAAAATCAACATAGGAATTCGTAATCGTAATATCTTTTGCTAAAACATTGGCATAATTATCAATACCATATGTAATGATATGATTGTCTGGAAATAATTTTGGTATTTTTGCTCCATGCAAATCATCCGTATTTACAATTCCGGTTTTACACATCTCAAATAACTTTAATTTTGAGCGGAAATAATCTTCCATGTCTGGATGTTCATTTGGGCTGATATGATCTTCTGAAAAATTTGTAAATAATACCATATCAAATTCACATCCATCTACTCTATGTAATTTTAAACTTTGCGATGACACTTCCATTACTACAACTTCTACATCTGCTTTTACCATTTGGCTAAAAATTTGTTGTAACTCTAAGCTTTCAGGCGTTGTTCTATCACTATCTTTCATTTTTTTACCATTTATATAAGTTGCAATTGTTCCAATTAGTCCAACTTTCTTTCCTGCTTTTTCCAAAATTTCTTTAATCATGAAAGTTGTTGTTGTTTTTCCCTTCGTACCTGTTACACCAATTAACTTAAACTTGCTAGATGGATTTCCATAAAAATTACTCGACGTTATCGCTAAAGCTTCTCTTGTATCTTTTGCCATTAGAACCGTAATTTCCTCTGGTATTTTGAAAGATTTTAAATCACATCCTTCTTCTATCATAACAGCTATTGCACCTTGCTTAATAGCATCTTCGATAAAATTATGTCCGTCAACTGCAAATCCTTTTATAGCAATAAATAGATATCCTTGTTTTACTTCTTTTGAATTCTTTTCAAGACCTTCTATTTCAATATCTAAATTTCCTTTTACTTTTAATCCTTCTAATCCTACTAATAGTTTTTTTAAATTCATTTTTATCCATCCCTTCGACTATAGTCTAATGTTTTAAATAATAGCATGATATCTATCATAATCCATAAGCAACAAATTCTTGTTGCTAATTTTTTTTACATTATATAACGAAATCTGTAATTTGTATAGAGTTTTTTAGGATTTTTTGCTTTATTTACCTATACAACTACCATTCCGTTTTATTCATTTAAATCATGCATGAATCGAAACTGTAACCCTATTATAGTTTATTAAAAAAATATCATTATATTCTCTTTTCAACCTAAAAATGCAACACCTTCATTCAAAAGTTGTTGCATTCTTTTAGTATTTTATTTTTCTAAAATAGTATCACAATATCTACAACGATATACCTTATTTTCTGTGTCTGTTAATATAAATATTTGATCTAATTTTTTTCCTTTGACGTTATACATCTTGGATTTTGGCATTTAGCCATATTTACCATCATCCTTTTCGAATCAATCGTTTTTTTCGTTTTAAAATTAAATAGCACCAATGTTGAACTTCAACTTTGGTGCACTCAAACAGGTTCTTATTTTATTTACTTAAAATTTCTATTGCTTCACGATATTTCTGATTACGCTTTCTATCTTTTTCTGTTAAATATTTCAATCTTGTCTCATCACTATTATGACGTAAATCAGCCAACTTTACTTTTCTAGCAATAGGATTATTCTTTAAATTTCTCACATACTCCATATAACCAATCGACTTATCATGCGTTAACAATTTTAAAGCTTCTATCACTTTATCAGAAAATTCTTTTTCTAATTGTTTAAAAGTAATATCCGTATCTTCTACTGTATCATGAAGAAGAGCTACTATACACTCTTCTTCTGTTTCCATTTGTTCCGCTAAATGGATTGGGTGGTATATGTAGGGAATTCCTGACTTATCTTTTTGTCCATTATGAGCATCAAATGCTATTTTCATTGCTTTTCTGGTATCTTGTGTATAAATCATAAATACACTCCTCCTTTAGTAATAACCTGCTTGAATTTGCTACGTACTATTGTACTTGCCAAGTATACCATTTTTTTCATTTATTTTCAACCTAATATTTTATACTAATTTTACTTTCCTTATTTATCGTAATTCCTGATTTAGGAGTTTGTTCTTTAACTAATGTGGTATCTTTATCCAACTCTTCTGATTCATTTTCTATTTCTATATTTAATCCATTTTCTTTCAAAATACTTTCTGCTTCTTTTATTGTTTTTCCAACTACATCTGGAGTTTCTATCTGTTCTAATTCTTCAATCTCTTCTTGATTTCCTTGGCTTACTTCCAAATAAGGTAAAATTTCACTAAATATTTGCCCTCCAACTGGTGCTGCCACACCACCTCCTTGGTGTCCCCCTTCTCCTGTAGGATTATATAAAGTAACTAATACCACTACTTGTGGATTATCAATAGGAGCTACCCCACAAAAAGAAGTTACGTATTTATTAGTGTTAACGCCATCTTCTGAAGTTCCTGTTTTTCCTCCAATTCGATATCCTGCTACTTTTGCATTTTTACCCGTTCCCTCTGATACAACTGACTCCATCATACTTAAGACCTTTTCAGATGTTTCTTTTGAAATAACAGTATCATTGGTTTTTACGGGAATATCGGTTACTTCTTTTGTTTCACTATCAATAATCTGTTTTACAATACGAGGTTGTATACTCGTTCCTCCATTTGAAATAGCAGATACTGCTGTTACTAATTGAATTGGCGTTATTTCAAATCTTTGTCCGAAACTAATCGTAGCAAGTTCCACTGGTCCTGCTTTCTCTTCTGCCAAAAATATACTATTTGCTTCTCCTGGTAAATCAATTCCCGTCTTCTCCAACAATTTAAATTTATTTAAATATCTATAATATGTTTGTACGCCTAATTTTTGTCCTAGTCCTATAAAAACTGGATTACATGAATTCATTAGTGCTAATCTCAAACTTTCCGATCCGTGTGGTCTGTAATATCTCCAACATTTAATTCGAACGCCAGCTACCTCAATCCCTCCTGTACAAGAAAACTGTCCTTCTTGATCAATATCTGTTACTAAGCCTTCCTCAATAGCTGCTGACGCTGTTATCAATTTAAAAACAGAACCAGGTTCATAGGTATCTGCTATAGCTTTATTTCTCCATACTGCCTGTAAGCTTTTTGTTTTTTCTGCTTGTTCCATAGCATCCCAATTTTGTTTTAATTCATCTGTATAAGCTTCATACGGCTCATTTAAATTATAAGAGGGATAGGTTGCCATTGCTAAAATATCGCCATTTTGCGGATTCATTACAATAATATTTCCTCCATCTGTGCATTGGTTGTCAATACATGCCTCTTCTAAATATTTTTCAACAATAGACTGAATTGTAAAATCAATTGTCAGAACTAAATCATTTCCATCGATTGCAGAAACATAATTTTCTCCTTCCTTTCCTATTTCTCCTCCCTTCGCATCTGTATGTCTTTGTATACTTCCCTGTGTTCCTTTTAATTTTTCATCATATTTTGCTTCGATTCCATCTAGTCCTTGATTATCACTTCCGCAAAATCCTATGACTTGTGCAGCCAGCGTACTATATGGATAATATCTTTTTGTATCTTCATCTATATTAATCCCTGATATAATATTATTTTGCTCCATCCATAATCTTAAATCGTCTGTTTTATCTTTTTCTACTTTTTTAGCAATTGTTTCAATTGAACTTCTTTTACTTACTTTTTTTAAGGTTTTCTCATAATCTAGTTCAAACAAATCTGATAATTTTTTTGCTACTTTCTCTTTATTTTCTTTTGCAATATTTCCAGGATTCACTGTTACTGTTTCTACGGTGCTACTTACAGCTAAAACCCTTTTACCTGTACTATCATAAATCGTTCCTCTTTTAGGATTTATTTTTCTATCTAGCGTCTGTTGTTGATAAGCTAAACTCGACAATTCTTCGCCCTGAATAAGTTGTATAAATCCTAATCTTCCTATTAAACATAGGATAATTAAAAAACATATAAAAAGTGTATGTTTCATTTTTCTTTTACTAGATAGTTTTGTTTCAATCATAAAAAAACCTCCTAATTTATTCTATTAGAAAGATTTATCTTTAGAACAAAAGCAATCGGATAAACAAAAAATAAGGTTAGTAAAAGTTAATTTTTCCTTTTCTAACCTTATTTATTAAATATTTTATTCACAAATTGATCAAACCAATTCTTACTATTTTCTATTACGACTTCTTCTGTGGCAGATTCTACATAATCTCTTTTTGGTAAGCTAACATATAAAGTTTGTTTATTTGTTAACTTTTGCATTCCTAGTTTCTCTTTTGCTAATTTTTCTATATTATTTAAATTTAAACCATTTTCTATACTTACTTTTAATTGTTCATTTTCTTTTTGAAGAGATGACAACTGATTCTTTAAATTTTGTACCTCGCTAAACTTTTCATTAATCTGTGAGTTTCTATAACTTATGGTTAATAAGAAAATAAAGATAGCAACAACAATCAATGTTAATTTCATTTGTCTCTCTTTTTGTACTTTTGATACTTTTACATCTTGTCTTGGTAAATCTTCTACTACTTTTAAATTTCTTTTTTTGGTCTGTTTTTTAGGTCTATAATCTGGTTGTAATTTTCTTGGACTTGTACTATATTCATATCTACTTCTTGCCATAAGTTATTTAACCTCCTTTTCTTCTATATTTTTTCAAAAATTCTAAGTTTCGCACTCTTACTTCTTGTGTTCTCTAATTGTTCTTTCTCTGTTGCAAGAATCGGTTTCTTAGTTACTATTTTTCCTAACGTTTTTGCTCCACATACACAATATGGTAAATCTCTTGGACAAGTGCATTTTCCTGTTGCCTTAATATAAGCATTTTTAACCGCTCTATCTTCTAATGAATGAAAAGTTATGATACATAATCTGCCTCCTGATTTCAAACATTCAATAGAATCAAGAACTGTTTTATATAATGGTTCTATTTCATTATTCACTTCAATTCTAATCGCTTGGAATGTTCTTTTAGCTGGATGTCCATCCTTTTGCTTTGATTTTGGTATCGAATTTTCTATAATTTCTACCAATTGCTTTGTTGTATGAATTGGTCTTTGTTTTCTAATCATGCATATATTTTTTGCAATTCTTCTTGAATATTTTTCTTCTCCATATTCATAAATTAGATTTGCTAATTTTTCTTCTTCATAGTTATTTATAATATTTTTTGCCGTTAACTCTTGAGTCTTGTCCATCCTCATGTCTAACTCATTTTCTCCTAAATAGCTAAATCCTCTATTTCTTTCATCTAATTGATAAGAAGAAACACCCAAGTCAAGTAATATTCCATCCACTTTTTCTATTTTTAAATTTTGCAATATTTCTTTGATGTTATCATGATTATTATGAATATATTTTATATTTTGAAATTCTTTCATGTTTTCTTTTGCAGCCTGTAAAGCTTCTTTGTCTCTATCTATTCCTATTAAAAGTCCTTCAACTGATAATCTCTTTGCTATTTCCTTACTATGTCCGGCTCCTCCGTAAAGTTCCATCAACATATATTCCATCTGACTTTATATTGAGTCCTTGTATGCATTCCTCTAACATTACTGGTTTATGCTTAAATTCCAAACTTAACACCTCTGAAAAGATTTCCTTTAACGTATTTCAGCTGGCAATTTAATAAACTACCAGCTGTTCTATTATTTCTTTTAGTTTTTTCTTTTGGTTTCTGATTTCTTTTGTACCTTTATCTTTTGTACATTTTTTCTTTGGTATTATTATCTTTCGCAATTTTTTCTTTTGTCTACTTTATCCTATGTATGATTATCTTTTGTATCTGTCTCTTATACACATCTCCGAGCCCACGAGACGC
>USQP01000001.1 GCA_900556945.1 uncultured Clostridium sp. | reverse complement strand
ATTACTACGCGTCTCGTGGGCTCGGAGATGTGTATAAGAGACAGCAATTATAGAATGCATAACTTCCTATATTTGTCACTTTTTCTGGGATAGTTATATTCGTTATATTATAGCAGTAGTAGAATGCATAACTTCCTATCGTCGTTACTTCTTCTGGGATGGTTACATCTTTTAATTTATAGCAATAGTAAAATGCATAATCTCCTATACTTATTACACTATCCGATATTTCTATACTTGTTAAATTAGAACAATTATAGAATGCATAATTTCCTATATTGGTTACACTATTTCCAATTGTCACATTTGCTAATCTATAGCAATCATAAAATACATAATCTCCTAGATTAGTTACATTATCTGGTATTATTATGTTTGTTAAAGCATCACAATTATAAAATGCGTAATCTCCTATCGTTGTTACTGTTTCTGGTATTGTTATACTGGTTAAATTGCTACAATTATAGAATGCATAATCTGCTATACTTGTTACTGTATTTAGTATTTCTAGACTGCTTATTTTTCTTGGCACTTTTATTATTGCAGTTTGATCTTTATTGTACAAGATTCCCTTTTGGCTACTATAAGAATTGTTATCCTCACTTACATTAATACTATTTAGATTTGTACAATTATTAAATACATCATTATCTATATAATTTACACCATTTCCTATTATTACATTGGTCAGATTGTTACAGTTATTGAATGCACAACTTTCTATCCTAGTCACGCTATTTGGTATAGTTATGCTTCTTAGATTACTACAATTATTAAACGCATAGCTTTCTATCGTTTTTACACCATCTCTTATAATGATATCACTTAAATTTGTACAATTATTATACGCATAATTTCCTATTGTTTCTATGGTGGCTGGCATTAATACTTTTCCAACTGCCTTTGGTACTTTTACTAATCTAGTTTGTTCTTTGTTATACAATATTCCATCTATACTACTATAAACAGTGTTATTATTACTTACATCTATGCTCTTTAATTTACTACAATTATAGAAAGATACCTCCTCTATTTCTATATCTGTCACACTATCTCCTATTGTTATTATTTCTAAATTATCGCAATTATAAAACGCATAATTTTCTATTTTCGTTACAGTATTTGGAACCTCTATTTCTTTTGTTGCTCTTGGTACCATTATCATTGTTGTTTGTCGTTTATTATATAATATTCCTTCTATACTGCTATAATTAGCATTCTTATCACTTACATTTATATTTTCCAATTTACTACAGTTAGAAAATGCAATATTTCCTATAGTAGTTACACCTTTTCCTATTGTTATACTTGTTAAACTACTACAACTATTAAACACACCATTTTCTATCTCTATGATTGTATCTGGAATGCTTACTTCTTTTATTGCTATTGGAATATAAATAATTTCTGTCTGTTCTCTATTATATAATATTCCATCCACACTACTATAAGTTTTGTTTTCTACACTTACATTGATACTTTCTAGTTTATTACAACTATTAAATGTACTATTTGATATGTTTGTTACTCCACTTCCTATTGTTACATTTGTTAAACTCGTACAATTATAAAATGCATTGCTTCCTATACTTGTTACATTATTTGGTATGGTTATACTTGTTAAGGCAGAACAATTATAAAATGTATTAGCCTCTATACTTGTTATACTATCTGATATTGTCACATCTACTAAATTACTACATTCACTAAATGCAGAACTTCCTATATTAGTTATACTATTTGGTATCGTTACATTCGTTAAAGCTGTACAACCAGAAAATACATTACTTTCTATACTCTTTACACCATTTGGTATAATTGCTTCTTTTATTGCTCTAGGTACTATTTTTATTTCAGTTTGCTCTTTGTCATATAGTATTCCGCTAAAACTACTATAATAATTATTATTTTCATTAACATTTATACTTTCCAAGTTATTACATGCAGAAAACGCAGAATCATTTATACTTTTTATACTTTCTGGTACTGTAATTGCCTTTATTTCATTTCTGCTTGTCATAGCATTAGAAAACATATTTTCTTTACAACTTATAACTGTATGTCCATCTAATTCAGAAGGAAGCTCTATATCAGATGTTATATTTCCTTGTTCATAATATATATTTTCTGCATTACCATTTTGGTAAGTATAATTCCATGTTATTCCGTTTGAATCTGTAGCTTGTACTACTTTTCCATTGGAAAGTTCACCTATTTCTTCTATTGTAACATTTCTTACTATATTTTTTATTGTATATATTCCCTCTTGATTTGGAGCTATCCAAATTGTTCTAGTGCTACTATAATCCACTCTTTCTTGTTGTCTTATTTTTACTAGTTTATCTTTTACAACTTCTCCTGATTCATCAACTACTTTAAATTGATACATTCCTCTACAAGATATTTTTCCATCTTCAATATTGCTACTAG
Organism: uncultured Clostridium sp.; assembly: GCA_900556945.1. GTDB lineage: Bacteria > Bacillota > Clostridia > TANB77 > CAG-508 > CAG-269. The sequence continues at coordinate 14,030 of USQP01000001.1, read as the reverse complement.
CATCTGTTTGTACTATTGATAAAGTATCTGATTGCATATTATTTGTTAAACTATGTGTACAATCTTTATAATGCACATATCCACTTGATTTCCAACTACTTCCAAACGTTACTTCAGATTGTATTTTGTCTATATAGATATCTACTATATTGTTACAGTAATAAAATGCATAAGTTCCAATACTATTAATTCCACTTCCAATTGTTACATTTGTTAAATTTGTTGATTCATAGAATGCATGGCTTCCTATACTTGTTACGCTATCTGGTATCATCACGCTTGTTAATGAACTACAATAAGAAAATGCATGACTTCCTATATTTGTTACACTGTTTCCTATTGTTACATCTAGCAATTTAGAACAATAATAGAATGCTTGACTTTGTATTCCTGTTACTCCGTTTCCTATTGTTACACTTGTTAAGGCAGAACAGTTATAGAATACATAGCTTCCCATACTTGTCACACTGTCTGGTACGATTACACTTGTTAAGGCAGAACAGCTAGAGAATGCAGAACTTCCTATACTTGTCACACTATTTCCAATTATTACATTTGCTAAACTTTTGCAGCTAGAGAATGCGTTATTGCCTATAGACACTACACTATCTGGTATCATTACACTTTCTAATGCTGAACAATTAGAAAACGCACTATTTTTTATAGTTTCTACCGTTGATGGTATTTCATAATTAGAAACATCACTTTTGTTGGATGGATATCTTATTAAAATCAATTTTCCTTTATCAAATAATACTCCATCAACGCTACTATAGCTAGCATTATTTTCATCTACTTCTATTCTCTCTAATTTATTACAATTGTCTAATACATTATCTGCTATTTTTGTCACGCCTTTTCCTATTTGTATCCTTATTAAGTTACTACAATTGCTAAATGTATAGTTTTCTAACGTCTCTACACTATTTGGTATACTTGCATTCGTTAATGAAGAACAGCCATAAAATGCAGAACTTCCTATATTTGTTACATTTTCTGGTATTTCTACACTTGTTAAAGCAGAACAATTATAAAATGCATTACTTTCTATACTTGTTACACTTGTTGGTATCGTCACACTTGTCAAAGAAGAGCAATTACTAAATGTATAACTTTTTATTGTTGTTATTCCCTCTGGTATTACTACATTTTCCAAATTACTACACTCACTAAATGCACTATTTCCTATACTTGTTACACTATTTGGTATTTCGATAATTTCTAATCCAATACAACCACTAAATGTATAATCGCTGATAGTATTTACTGTTTTAGGTATTGCATAATTTGTAATATCTCTTTTATTTGATGGATATTTTATGATAGTTAACTTGTATTTATCAAATAATACTCCATCTTTACTGCTATATTTTATATTGTTTGTATTTACATCGATTCTTTCTAGACTATCACAATTTTTGAATACAGTATCTCCTATACTTGTTACACTTGCTGGTATCTCTATATTTAATAAGCTTGTACAACCATAGAATGCACTATTTCCTATACTTGTTACACTAGTTCCTATTATTACTTCAGTCAATTCAGAACAATTATAAAATGCAGATTCTCCTATATTTGTTACACTATTTGGTATCGTTACATTTGATAAGCTTGTACAATTATAGAAAGCACTATTTCCTATAGTTGTCACACTATCTGGTATTTTGGCACTTGATAAAGTATTGCAATTATAAAATGCAAATGGACCTATAGTTGCTACATTGTTTCCTATTGTTACTGTTGTTAATCCTCTACAGTATTTAAACGCTTCACTTCCTATACTTGTCACGCTATCCGGTATTTTGACGTTTATTAATGAGGAACAACTTTCAAATGAATTATTTCCTATGCTTTTCACATTATTTCCTATTACTACATCAATCAATCCTGTACAATTATAAAAAGCATAAGATCCTACACTTGTCACTGTATCTGGTATTGTTATTTTCTTTATTGTATTATTACTTGCTGAATCACTTTTTACAAATATATTTTTTCTATATCCATTGTATAAACTTGTTACTGGGCAACCTTTTAGGGTAGAAGGAATCACTAAGTTCTCTGGTAAATCACCACTTTCATAAGATACGTTAGTTGCTCTCTTATTTTGTACAGTAAAATTCCATGTGATTCCATTTTCATCAATAGCTTGCAATTTTGTTCCATTTGCTAATGCCTCTAAATAACATTTTTCCTTTCCGTCTATTGTTTCTATCTTTTTCTCATGTCCAATTTCTGTTTCTGTTATTTCTCCATTTATTGCGGTATTAGCTATTAAATAACCGTCATAGAAATTGAAAGTTCCTGATTCATTGTTAATAGCAAACGTTGTAGTTGATATTACTGGGTTTGTATTACTTGATACTTCATCTTTTACACCTACATTCGTTATTGCACTATCTTGATTATAAATTCCTATTCCTTCGTAATCTCCAAATGATATTACACTTATATTTACATTATCTACTGTTACATTGTTTCTATTATAAATTCCATAAACATTTGTGTCGTCTTTTGATATTTCTATACTTGATGTTTCTTCTCCTCTATTTTTAATTGTCAATGTACCGTAATTATCAATTGCACAATAAGTACTATTGTTTATTATCTTATGTCCATTCAAGTCTAATTCTATATTGGTATTTTTAGGTATGATAAGTGTTGTTTCCATATTTAAATCTTCAAACACATATAATTCATCTTTTGTTCCATCTGTTTTTGCTTCTGCTATAGCAGACTCTATATTATTGTAAGATTTTCCTTGTGTTTTATTTACTACTGTATCTTTTTCTATAGAAATTAATACTATTTCTATATTTTCTGCCTTTAACTCATATTCGTCCCAATATTTAATATATCCTTCTTCTTCTGTTATTTTTGGTTCTTCAATAGATGTGTCATTGATTGTAAATGGCACTTGTTTAATTACTTCTGTTTTATCTTCATTATAGAATGTTGCAAAATAAGTAAATACTCCTCTTACTTCTATATCTTCAGCGGGCATTACCTCTGGTATTCCATTCCATCCGCTGAATTCATTTTCTTCTTTTACTGGTACATCAATTGGTGTTATACTTGATTTGTATTCTATGTTCTCTTGTTTATCATATTCTTCTCCATCTACATAATAAGTAATGGTATAGGTTTTTGGAACTAATATTGCATAGACTGTTACATCTTTTTCTGGCATTACTTCAGGTAATCCTTCCCATCCTGAAAATTCATAGCCTTCTTCTATTTTAGGTAAAATATCATCTGTTATTTCTGTTCCCGCTTTTATCACAAGCGAATCATATTTTTGCCCACCTATCAAAGTATATGTTAGTACATAATAATCTGTTTCTACAGGAATAGCTACTTCTGTCTCTTCTTCTTTATCATAATATTGAATGATTTTATATCCTTCTATTGTATTAGCTCCCGTATTAAATGGTATGCTTCCTATGATTTGTCCATCATAAAAATTAAATTTAGCATCTACTTCATTAATATAAATTCCAACATTATCAGCTTTAACAACTGGCACTTCTGGTGTAACATTTTCATCTTTGCTTCCCAATATAATATTTGATGTACTACTGTATATTCCTATACTTTGAGTTCCTCCTGCTGCTATAATTCCCTCTTTAACTATTAATGGATTTTTTGATTCATTATTTATTCCATATGCTTTTCCTTCTGTTGTGGTTACTATAATATTTGCTCTCTCTATTGTTGCCGTTCCTAACACTCCATTATAAATTCCATAAGCATATCCCGAACTACTTTCTACATTCATATTTCCATTTGCTATTACTACTGTTCCTTCATTAGCATTCATAATTCCATAGGCTTGGTTCGTTCCATTGGCTGATATTGTTGATTTTTGTATCACTAAATTACCTGAACCATTATTGTATATTCCATACTCAACGTTTCCATTTTTCGCAGAAACTGTACTTTCTCCTGATATCTCTATGTTACCAGTTCCGTTATTGTAAATTCCATAACCATAGCTTGAACCACTGATAGAAATATTTGTTTTATTTGATACGGCTATATTGCCATTTTCTTTGTTATAAATTCCATATGTATAACGATTATTTATCGTTAATCCTTCTATATTGATATCAGCACTCGTATTATTATAGATTGCATAGCTAGTTGAAGCATTCGTATAATATCGAGTTATTGTACCCCCTAGTAGATTCATTTCGTTATCACTATCATTGTAAATACCATATGCATCCGCACGTATAGTACCCGCTTTCATTGTAAAAGTCGAGCCTTTTTCATTTTTTATTCCACTCTTATAGTAATAAGACTGAATATAACCTCCTAACATATTAAATTCTGCCGTATTTTTAACCATATAATAGCTACTACTATAACTTCCGCTTCCACACTCTACCCATCCAGCTTTTAAATTAAATACGCCATTGTTTTCAACTACTGTACCATAATAGCTATATATACTTCCTCCTAATAAATCTAAAGTTCCATTATTAATTAATGGTCTACTTGTATTTTCTTTCCTTATATTAGCATTTATTTTCAATGTTCCATTATTGATTACAGTTGTTCCTACACTTGTACCATTATAAATAGATCCACCATTTCCCACTAGATTTAAAGTACCTCTATTTTCTAATACAGCTTCTAAATTAACTGCTGTTGACTTCATAGAAATTTTATAACCTTTTAAATCAATTGCTATATCTTTATTCTCTGGTACAACAATCACTTCTTTCACTTGGATATCTCTTAAAATTTCTATGGTATCTCCCTCTTCAGCCAAATTAATTGCTTCTATTAGGCTCGTTTCTACATCCCCAATTTTTGCCATAGGTGATAATTCTACGATTACTGTTTTATAATATTCATCCTCTTGATAAGAATATACTTTATATTCCTCTTCTGTCCTATCAATCATCGAATCTGATGCAGTTTTACCAAGTATTGTTCCATCAAACATTAAGATCGAACCATTATTTCTATATACACCATATGATTCACTTCTTATCGTTGGTATATTTGTAACATTATTATCCTCTATTCCTATTGTTAAGTTTCCACTATAATTATATATTCCATAAGATTTAGCTTCTATCGTTCCTTTGGTTATTGTCATATTTCCGGAATTTTGTACCCCTATGCTATTTGTATTTAAAATCTTTCCTTCTGCACCTTCTGTATTATCTGTTATTTCTAATGTTCCTCTATTTACTATTTTAGACATAGTTGTTATCGTTTTACTATTCAAATCTAACGTTATTTTCTGTCCACTCTTTACTTCTAATTCTTCTGTCATGTAGAAATCATTTAGTATTGTGATTTGAGTTGTTTCAGTCACATTTGTTGCTATATTACTAATTGCCTCTTTGGCTTCTTTCCATGATTTATATTCAGTATCCCCAACCCTTATGATTGCATCTTCATATACATCATTATCAAGCCAGTTTACTACTTTATATTCTTCCTCATTGTATGTTGTATCTTCTATTTGTATCTTCTTACCTTCTTCTAGTTCGCTAATACTTCCAGAAATAGCATTTGTTCTCCCTAATATCTTTCCATCATAGATTTTTGCACTACTTACATTAATTCCATAATTTTTTCCTATAATAAGAGGATTATTCGCATCTACATTATTGTCCTTTTTACCAATAGCAATCGTTGCATCCGTGCCAGCTGATATACCATTATATCCCTCTACTTCTCCTCCTTCTATATGAATTGTTCCATTAGAAGTATGTATACCAGAATAACTATTATAACTAGACGTTGAAACTACCCTTCCATCAGTCATATTGACTTTCACATAGTCTCCTGATATTCCATAGTAATTTTTCCCTGTTATCGTTCCTCCCGATATATTTATCGTTCCTGAATAACTTGATACTCCATAAGAGTTTCCTGTTATCGCTCCTCCTGTCATATTTAATGTTCCATTATACATGTATACTCCATAATTACTATTTCCTTCAATTGTTCCTTCTGCCACATTAAATATTACATTTGAATTATTACTTGTACTATACATTCCATAAGAATTTCCTGCTATGGTTCCTGCATTTACAGTAATTACTGAATTTGAACTACTATAGTTATAAATTCCAGAATTGTTTCCTGTTATGTCTCCTCCATTTACTGTAATTTTTGCATTTGATCCACTATAGTTGTATACTCCATCGCTTTTTCCTGTTACTGTCCCCTCATTTATTACAATATTTCCTTCACTATAATTGTAAATTCCATATGCATTAGAACTGATATTTCCTCCATTTATAATAAGTGTTCCTTTATTGGTAATTCCAATTCCTATTTTACTAATAAATTCAGCATTCTTAGCAGAAGATGTATCTACTATCTCTAAGATTCCATTATTCGTAATTCCGCCTTTTCCATATGTCGTTACTTTGTGTCCTGCTAAATCAATTTTGATATTTGCCTCTTCTGGAATCTCCACTGCTTTTGATATAGTAAAGTCTTCAATCGCTTCTATCAAAATTTGTCCATTTGACGCCTGCTCTGTTTCACTTAGTTTTACTTCTCCTATTGATGCTAATTTAGCTTTTGCTATTGCTTCTTCCGTTGTTTCTTCTTCATTTGTTAAGGCTGCATCAACAGCATCTGCTAAAGTAGGATATTCTGTATTTCCTATTTTTACTACACTTTCTTCTTGTACCACAGCTTCTAGTCTTGCCACTTCTTTATTGTCTGCATTCGTGCTTACAACAATTTGTGTATTATCCTCTATTTCATTGATTCCACCATATATTACCATGCTGCCTGTTAATATTCCATCATAATATTTAACTTTTCCTGTTGACATCAAATCATTATAGATTGCATTCGTTTCTCCATAAATATTTGGCTGAGTTGCACTTACCTTTCCATCTTTGATTCCTATTTCAACCGTTCCATAGCTACAATAGATACCATATGAATTTGCTACTATATCAGCTGATTCTACAACAATCATATAGTTATTTGCTTCCATTCTTATTCCATAATTAGTGGCTATCGTAACATATTTTACTGTTAAATTACCTTGTGAATTATAAATACCATAATTCGTTTTTGAAATAGATATATTTGAAATATTCGAATCGATCGTCGATGAATTATAAATTCCATATCCTGAATTTTCTGTCTTACTTACAATACTTCCTCCTGTTACATTCATTATACCTCTATTATATATTCCATAGGCTGTAGAACCTAATAAGTCTATTTCTCCTCCAGAAACATTTATCGTTCCTGCTGTTTCATTGTAAATTCCATACATTGTAGATCCATTTAATTCAATTGTTCCACCTTCTATATCTATGGTTCCCTTTTTATTGTAAAAACCATATCCCGTACTTGCTACAACATCAATCGTTCCTCCAGTTTGTGTTGCTTTTCCCTGTTCATTGTATATGCCATAAGCCACTCCTCTATCTGATTTTACTTCAACAATTCCTCCACTTATGATTACATTTTGACTGATTGCATTGTAAATTCCATAACTTACTGCTGAAGCCAATGAAGTAGATCCTTTTACTTTTCCTCCTGCTACCTTTACCACTCCATCCGTTGCATTATAAATTCCATAGCCTTTTGAACTTTCTGCACTAGCATTTCCTAATACAGTTCCTCCTATTACTGTTATTTCTTTTCCTGATAAATTATAGATTCCATAGCTGGCTGAAGATATTCCTCTTGCTTCTGCCGTTATTGTTCCACCTTCTATTATTAGTGACTCTTCACTTTGATTATAGATAGCATATGTACTTCCTGACTCTATATCAGTATCTGTTACAATCATCCCCGATTTTATCGTTAATTTTCCATCTCTGTTATGAATTCCGTATCCAACGCTTCCTCTAGCACTTTCTTGTATTTTTCCATTCTTTTCTTCTGTTGTATCTGTTATTGTTAATGTTCCATAATTCTTTATAGCATATGCTTTTGTTCCTGTTTTAGCTCCTGTTACTGTTTTTCCATTTAAATCAATTGTTACATCTTGAACGTCTTCTACTAATACAGATTCTTCTGTGTCTTGTAGTAATTTTATCGTTCTTGTTTCCTCTTCTGCAGCATCTATTGCTTCTTGTAGTGTCATATAAGATGCTCCTTCTAATGTATCGGTTTCTACAAGCCTTGCTACAAAGTATTCTTCTGTGTATTGTGCCATAAATTTAATAACCTTTTCAGTTGCTGAAATCTCTTCCGTTCCCAGGTTTTTCCACTCAGAAAACACATAATTATTTTCTTCTGTTGGCTCCTTCGTTGGTGAAGTTGGTAATTTGATGTTATCTCCCCATATATAATCTTCTATTCTTGCTACTTCAGTTACACCGTCATCATTATAGAATATAAATGTATATTTTATATTCTGCTCCTCATATGTCGCTGTATATTCTGCACTTTTCGTTACCGTTTCTTCCACTTCTGGTGTCCATCCGGAAAATGTATATACATATTCTACTGTTGCCTCTTTTACTGGATTTTCAGGTATTTCTATCGTATCACCATAATGGTAGACTACAGAACTTATCACATTTCCTGTATCTTGTTTAAAAGTAACAACATATTCCTTATAAGTCGCTATATAAGTTGCAATATATACTCTATCTTCATCGGCAATCGTTATTTCCTTATCCCAACCAGCAAATGTGTATGTATATGTTTCATCTTCTTGTCTGGTTGGATTTTCTGGTATTTCTATTTCTTGACCATAAAGATATTCCTTTTCTTCTCCTACTAAACTTCCGTCATAATTTTTAAAAGTAATTGTATATGTATTTCTATTATAATATAACTTTAATGCCAGACTTCCGTCAGCTTCTATCCTTCCTTCTTCTATTCTTTCACTATTTGCCTTATCTTCTGTAAATCCAATATATTCTTTAGCTGTTGCTATTACTGTTGCTCCCGTTGTTCCTGTTAAGTTTTCTGTCTCTGCTAATGTATAGCTTCCATCTAATTCTTCTTTATAGTGTTCTACTTTGTAAGCTGTATCTGTTTTTGCTGTCTTTGTTGTTGTTGCTGTTAAGGTTAACTCTCCTGCTGGCATGGTTATATTTGTTTCTTTTTCTTCTTGGTCTGCTAATAATTCTGTATCACTTGATGTCCATTTATTCCATTTAATTTCATATCCTGCTACCTCTTTTAGCATAGCATCAATTGACACAGTTGCTCCATATTTATAGGTTCCTGCACCTAGTACACTTTCTACATTCTCGTCTTTTTCTAATATTAAACTATATTCATTTCTACTATAATATAATTTTAACGTTAAATTTCCGTTTTCTAAGATTTCTCCACTTACTACTCTATTATCATTTTCTGTATCTTCTGTAAAGCCAACATATTCTTTTTCTACCGCTACTACTGTTGTTCCTATTGTTCCTGTTAAAGTTTCCGTTTCTGCTACAATATAACTTCCATCCAATTGTTCTTTATAATGTTCTACTTTGTATTGTGCTTGGTTTGATTTCTTATTTGTCGTCGCTTTTAAAGTTATCTCTCCTGCTGGCATGGTTATATTTGTTTCTTTCTCTGCTTGATCTGATAATAATTCTGTATCACTTGACATCCATTTATCAAATGTTATCGTATATCCTTCTATTTCTTTTAGTGTGGCGCTAATCGACACAGTTTGTCCGTATTTATATGTTCCTGCTCCTGTTATGCCTTCTACATTTTCGTCTTTTTCTAATGTTAATTTATATTGGTTTCTGTTATAGTATAATTTTAAAGTTAAGCTTCCATTTGATAAGATTTCTCCACTTACTATTCTATCTTTGTTTCCAGTATCTTCTGTAAATCCTATGTATTCTTTTGGTTCTATTTTTACTGTTGCTCCTACTGTTCCTGTTAAGTTTTCTGTCTCTGCTAATTCATATGTTCCATCTAATTTTTCCTGATAATATTCTACTTTGTATTGTGCTTGATTAGCTATTGCTTCATAAGTTGCTGTATATTCTGCGTTTTCTGTCACAGTTTCCGATATCTCTGGATTCCAACCAACAAATTCATAGGAATAGGTTTCATCTGCTCCTCTTATTGGATTACTTGGAATTTGTACCGTTTCTCCTTTGTGATAATCTGTCTTTTGGCTAATTATACTTCCATCATAATCTTTAAATGTTACGGTATATTCTTTTTCTTTTACCTCTAAGTCTCCAAATACTATGTAATTAATACAACTTTCTATGTCTGTTATATCTACTGTCCCATCTCCATTTAAGTCTACTATCTCTTTTTCTTCTTCTTTGAATTCCCAACTCTTTAAATTAACAACTCCTCTTACTATCCTTGTTAATTCCGTTACATTTATATCTCCATTTCCCGTTAAATCTCCGATTACGTTTATCGTATAAACGATCTCTTCACTAACAACTTCTTCCTCTTCTTGTCCTTTCAAATTATCTGTATTTGTTTGATTCTCTCCACTTATAGTATTCGTATTTGTCTCATTAAAAGTATTGCTTTGCATCGAATTTGTCACATTTGATGCATTTACATTTGCATTACTAATTTGTGTTACTGTGTTTTCACTTTCTTTCTTTTCATCCACTATTTTTTCTACTTTAGGAGTTATTACAATTACCATTCCTGTTGTTACATATCCACTTGTCACTTCTTTTGTCCTTGCTTCGTCAGTATATACTTTTACTATATCCCCATCTTTTATCTCATCTTTCAACGTATTTTTGGCAATCTTAATAAATGTCTCATAATTTGTCTGAGGCATAATCCTTGTTATTCGATTATCAACAATTTCATAACTCTCTACCTTGGAATAAGAATACGTTGATGCTAAAAAATTATCCTTTGGTATAGACATAATCCATAGGAAAACAATACATCCGACTACTAATAGTATCTCCATTATGGCTAGAATTACTTTTCGTTTTTTGATGGCTTCTTCCGTTGATTGCTTCATCTTAATTTCTCCTTATTTTTCAGTAGTTTCATTATATTTATCTTCTCATATTTTTCCCCCTTTTTCAATGGAACTTTTCGCCAGTATTTCAATTGTTACAAAAATTCTTTCTTAAGCATTTAGGGAAGCTATTTCTACGGTTTTTTAGCCTAATTTATTAAATATTATTTACATTTTTGTTACAATTTATCATTTTTTGTATTTTTAAGACATAAAAAAGACTGGAATTAATCCAGTCCGTAAGATTTCCCCTTGATTATCTATTTCTCCATTTATACTTCCTCCGCCTACACTATCTATTATTGTTAAAGTTCCATAATTTACAATTATATTTTCTATTCCATTTGCACTCAACGTATTTCCCATTAAATCAATTGTAATATTTTTTCCTTCTTCAATCGTTAATGTTTGATTACATTTTATTGCTGTTAGAATGTTTATCGTGTCTGTTTGTGAACATGCATAAATGGCTTGTTGTAAATCATTGAAATATAGATTTCCAATCTGTGCAATGGCTTCTGCCGTCGAAACAAGTGTTAAGGTTGCAGATTGTATTTCTCCACTTGATGCTATACTTAATTTATAGCCTGCTTCTACGTCAGTTGGCGTTGTTGTTACTGCTGTTACTCCGCGAATGGTTCCATCATAAAATTTAAGATTTCCTCCACTAATTCCATAAGTCTTTCCTTCTATAACAGGTTCTGTCTTTATCATATTCCCATCTTTAACTCCTATTGTAATATTAGATCCCGATATTGCTGTTCCTCCAACAGTTCCTGTAGCCTCAATTGTTCCTCCAGTTATATTAACACCGCAATTATCATTATTGATTCGGCAATAAATTCCTGTAGAACCTCCTCCGTTACTATCCGTACCATTTGTTTTTAATTTTCCACCTGTCATGTATACATTATTTGTGCCTGACTCTGATTCTAAATATATTCCATATCCATGCTGTATTGCGCTTACAACTTCTATATTTCCATCATTTATTTCTATCGAACTTCCAGAGTCATATCTATATCCAAAAATACCATATACCGATCCATAATATGTTGATTCCACATACATTGTTCCAGATTTATATTTTATATTACTTCTTGTTGTACGAATACCATATGTATATGCCCCACTTTGATTATTTGTTAAATTAATATTTGTACCATCTATTGTTAAATTTGCACCACTTACATATATTCCTGCTGCATAGATACCATATGTAAAGTGTCCTCCTTGTCCTTTTTCCTTTATAACATTTATATTTCCTCCACATAAATTTACCGTTCCTGTATTAGAAGTAATTGCACTAATACCTTTAGATTCATTTGCTTCTATCTCTATCGTTCCGCTATTCATGATAAGAATTCCATTATTAGAATTACTGATACCATTTCGTTTTGCATGAATATATCCTCCATTTATAGTAAGTTCTCCATTATCATTATTAATAGCACTATTAAATTCACTAATTATCTTTCCTGTTTTCTCTAAACTTGTATCAATTATTTCAAATTTTCCTTTATTTGAGATAGCATATTCTTCATATGATACTACTTCATATCCGTTTAAATCTAATTTTATATTTTTTTCTTTCGGAATGCTTATTCGTTCCTTACTACAATTTATTTTTATATTAGATATCAATTGCATCTCTGCTTGTTCTTCTAATTCTTCTGGAATAGAACTTATAGCTTTCTCTATACTTTCATATTCAGTATCTCTTATTTTAATAACATTTCCTTCCTGCTTATCAACCAATGTTGCTATTTTTTTAGAATCTTCTTCTGATAACAAAATCTCTTTACCCTCTAGTATTTCATCTAGTCCTCCATCTAGCAATTTTTCTTTCGCTATAATCTTTCCTCCATAATAATTAACTTTTGTAGAGGCATAACTCGTACTTTTGCTTATTCCTATATGGGATGAACTTATCATACTGGTATCTTCTTCTCCAGTTTCCTTATCACTAATATTAACAATTCCTGAAGATACATAAATCCCATATCCTATATAAGAATAATATGAACTTGTATTTTCATTCGTAATATTACTATTTTTTATATTTACTACACTTCCTGAATTATAAATACCATACGTAGAACTATTTCCACATTTAATACTTATGTCACTACTTATAACATTCATACTTCCGCTATTATAAACCCCATATGTGCCAGCGGTCATAATTATCGTACTAGAATTTAAATTTATACTACCTGCATTATTTATTCCCCTTGAAGATGCGTCTATATTTACTTCATTCAACTCTGCATCTGCGTTTTGATAATTTGCTATACCAATTGTTTTTCCATATACACTTATTTGATTTATGGTTAAATTACCATAGTTACCAATTGCTATTTTAGCATTATTTTTAACACTTCCTGTTCCTTCACTATCTATAATATTTAAGGCTCCATTGTTTACAATCGTATGTTCTGCTAGTGATATGAAATCATGGCCTTTTAAATCTAATGTTACTTTTTTCTTTTCTCCTACCGTCACACTTTCAGCCGAATTATTAATTTCTTTTATTACCTCAATCGTTGTAAAATCTGTTACATCATCTGGACATGCATCGATTGCTTCTTGTAACGTCATATATTGTGTTGTTCCTATCTGAGCTTCCGGTGTTTTGCTTTGTATCACAATAGTATCATAACCATCTGTTTCATTAATATATCGATTTATCTCTTTTCCTTCTTCTAAACTTAAAACTGTTGTATCACTAATTGCACTTGCTCCTTTAATGATTCCTTGAAAGAAATTAATGGTATTAGAAATATTACTATTAATTCCATAAGTGTCGCCTAAAATAATAGGTTCTCCTGTCTCACTCTCTATTCCTTGTATTCCTATATTGACTGTTATATTTTGCCCTGAATTGTAAATTCCATATCTATTATCTTCTCTTCCAATTGCTTCAACATATCCACTCTCAATATTATTATAGATAACTGAACCACTGTTTGAGTTTACGTTATAAATACCATAGACATTTCCTCCATAATAATAACTATTTGTAACTTTTAACGTACTATTTTTTAAATTCACCTTTATAGTATCTCTTGTATCTGTCTCTTATACACATCTCCGAGCCCACGAGACG